>VBKD01000131.1 GCA_005888075.1 Chloroflexota bacterium | reverse complement strand
CGTTGGATTCGGTGCTTTTCAGACGCCTCGCCTCGCTTGTGACTCGGTTGATCAGCGTCGGGTTGGAAGGCCCAAGGTTGCTGCCGGCTGAGTTGTTGGCCGCGTAGGGAAGGGGTTTGCCTGTGGCGGGGTCGACCGTCGCCGATGGTCGCGGGTGAAAGTATCTGAGATTGTTGGGGTCGAACCACTGCCCGATCAGCTTTGAGCCGACGACCTGGCCGTGCTTGTCGGCGATAAGGCTCCCATTGGCCTGGTTGTTGAAAACGGCCTGGCTCACGCCGGTGACGAACAGCGGATAGATGACGCCGGTGATCAGGCCGAAGACCAGGGTCAGCCTGATCCCCTTCACGATTTCGCCCGGTAACGAAGACAGCATGTTGACTCCTAAGCGGTGAGGTGCACGGCGGTGAGCAGGAGGTCGATCAGCTTGATGCCGGCAAAGGGGGCGATGATCCCGCCCACGCCGTAGATCAGCAGGTTGTTGCGCAGCAAGGTCGCGGCGCCGACCGGCCTGTAGCGGACCCCTCGCAAGGCGAGCGGGATGAGGATGACGATGATGATGGCGTTGAAGATCACAGCCGACAGCACAGCGCTGTTGGGGCTGTGCAGCCGCATGATGTTCAGCGCCTTCAGCTCCGGGAAAGCGGCAAAGAAGATGGCCGGAATGATCGCGAAATACTTGGCCACATCGTTGGCGATGCTGAAGGTGGTCAGAGCGCCGCGCGTGATCAGCATTTGCTTCCCCGCCTCGACGATCTCGATGAGCTTGGTCGGGTCGCTGTCGAGGTCGATCAGGTTCCCCGCTTCTTTGGCAGCCTGCGTGCCGGTGTTCATGGCCACAGCCACATCGGCCTGCGCGAGCGCGGGCGCGTCATTGGTTCCGTCGCCTGTCATCGCGATCATGTGGCCGGCGGACTGCTCGTTCTTGATGAGCTCGAGCTTCTTCTCTGGGGTGGCCTGAGCGAGGAAGTCGTCCACCCCGGACTCCTTCGCGATCGCGGCCGCGGTCAGAGGGTTGTCCCCGGTGATCATGACCGTGCGCAGGCCCATCCGCCGCAGCTCGGCGAACCGCTCGCGGATGCCGGGCTTGACGATGTCCTTCAAGTGGATGGTGCCGAGGATCGTCTGGTTCTCACCGACGACCAGGGGCGTGCCGCCTGAACGGCCGATGGTGGCGACCGATTCGGTGATCTCGGCGGGAACCTGCTTGCCGGACCAGCGACCCATCGCATCGTCGGCGCCCTTTCGGATGGAGCGGCCATCTAGATCGACGCCGCTCATGCGTGTGCCGGCGGAGAACGGTACGAAAACCATGTCCTTCTGGCCGGCCGAGACGTTGTTCGAGCCCAGGCGACGTGCCAGGGCGACGATCGACTTACCTTCCGGCGTCTCGTCCGCCAGGCTCGCGAGCTCTGCGGCTTCGATCAAACGGCCGATCGCGATGCCCGGCGCGGGGATGAAGTCCGACGCCTGCCGGTTGCCGTACGTGATGGTGCCCGTCTTGTCCAGGAGCAGGGTGTCGACATCGCCCGCCGCCTCCACGGCGCGCCCCGACATCGCGACCACGTTGCGCTGGAGAAGCCGGTCGATGCCTGCGATTCCAATGGCGGAGAGCAGACCGCCGATGGTGGTCGGAATCAAGCAAACGAGCAGCGCGATCAGGACGGTGATCGTCACCGAGGTGCCCGCGTAGATCGCGAAGGGCTGGAGCGTGACGGTCGCGAACATGAAGATGATCGTCAGCGCGGCGAGCAGGAGGTTGAGCGCGATCTCGTTCGGGGTCTTGCGCCGGGAAGCGCTCTCGACCAATCCGATCATGCGGTCGAGAAACGTCTGTCCAGGGTTTGCGGTGATCTGCACGACGATGCGGTCGGACAGGACCTTCGTTCCGCCTGTGACGGCGCTGCGGTCACCACCCGCCTCGCGGATGACGGGCGCGGATTCACCTGTGATCGCCGACTCATCGATGGACGCGATGCCTTCGATCACATCGCCATCGCCGGGCACGATATCGCCGGCCTCGCAAACTACGATGTCGCCTTTCTTGAGCTGGGTGGACGCGACGCGCTCTTCACGTCCATCGACCAGCCTGCGTGCGATGGTCTCGGACCGTGTCTTTCTCAGGGCTGCGGCCTGCGCTTTGCCGCGTCCCTCCGCCATCGCCTCGGCGAAGTTCGCAAACAGCACCGTGAACCAAAGCCACAACGAGACCTGGCCGACGAACAGATTGTTGTTCGGACCGCTGAGACCGGCGGTGCCATTGAAGAGGTCGACGGTGAAGATGATGGTGGTGATGACGGAGCCCACCTCGACCACGAACATCACTGGGTTTCGGGCCATCAGCCGGGGGTCCAGCTTCTTGAAGCTGCCGGCGATCGCGGGACCCAGGATCGTCCGATCGGTCAGGCTGCTTCGACCTCTACGCCGCTTTCGTTCTCGAATCTTGTCTTGCATTCGTTAGTGGAGGTGGCCGGCAGCCAGCTGCAGTTGCTCGAGGATTGGTCCCAATGTCAGCGCCGGGAAGAAGGTCAGCGCTCCGACGATCAGCACCACGCCGATCAAGAGCCCTACAAATAGAGGCCTATCCGTCGCGAAGGTGCCGGCGCCCGCCGGCACGACCTTCTTGCCGGCCAGCGCACCCGCGAGGGCGAGGATGGGGATCACCTCGAGGAAGCGGCCGATCCACATGGCGGCGCCGCCCGTGATGTTGTAGTAGATCGTATTGCCGGTCAGGCCGGCAAACGCGCTTCCGTTGTTGGCGGTCTGCGAAGAGAACGCATAGAGGATCTCGCTGAAGCCGTGCGCGCCGGCGTTGAGCGGCCCCGCCAAGCCGGCTGGAGAGAGCACCGACACGGCTGTGAAACCCAGGATGCTGGCCACGTCGATGAGCACCGCGAGCGCCGCCAGGCGCACCTCCTTCGACTCGATCTTCTTGCCGAGATACTCGGGGGTGCGGCCGACCATGAGGCCGGCGATGAAGACTGAGAGGACGACGAAGACGAGCATGAAATAGATGCCCGCGCCGATGCCGCCGGGATCGACCTCACCAAGCTGCATCTGGACCAGGGCGACCATGCCCCCGATGGGGGTGAAGCTGTCATGGCCGGAGTTGACCGAACCGGTGCTCGTGCCCGTGGTGGTCGCCTCGAACATGCCGGAGTAAATCGGTCCGAAGCGCACCTCCTTGCCCTCCATGTTTCCGCCGGCTTGGGTGGACGTCGCCGCCTGGTTGACGCCGGCGGCGGTCAGCGCTGGATTTCCGACCTGCTCGGAGTACATGGATATGGCGGTGAAGGCGACCAGGAGGATGCCCATCGCGGCGGCGATGGCAAGACCCTGCCTGATGCTGCCGACCATCTTGCCGAAGGTCACGCACAGGGCGAACGGAATGAGCAGCTCGAGGAACAGCTCGAACTGATTGGTGAGGCCATTGGGATTTTCGAATGGATGCGCCGAGTTGGCGTTGAACGGACCGCCACCGTTGTTGCCGAGGTCTTTGATTGCCTCCTGGGAGGCGAACGGTCCGACCGCGATGAGCTGATTCGCGCCCTCAACGGTGTGCGCGACCACGTACGGGCCGATGCTCTGGACGACGCCTTGCGAGACGAGGATGAAGGCGATGAGAACCGAAAGAGGCAGAAGGACGTAGAGGGTCGCTCGGGTGGCGTCGACGTAGAAGTTGCCGAGGGTCTTCAATGACCGGCTCGATATCCCTCGAAACAGAGCGATCGCCATCGCCACACCCACTGCCGCTGAAAGGAAGTTGTGCAGCACCAGCGCCAGCATCTGCGAGAGGTAAGACATGGTCGCCTCGCCGGTGTAGTTCTGCCAGTTGGTGTTGGTGGTGAAGCTGACCGATGTGTTGAAGGCAAGGTCTGCTGGCACGCCCGCGAAACCCATCGGGTTGAGCGGGAGCTTGTCCTGCAGGCGAAGGATCACATAGGTGAAAAGAAAGCTCACCACCGAGACGATCAGCACCGACACCGTGTACTGGATCCACGTCTGCTCGGCTTCCTCCTTGACGCCCATGGCCCAGTAGCACGCCCGCTCGACAGGCCGCAGCACAGGGCTCAGCAGCGTGCGATTGCCGCTGAACACCTTGAACATGTACACGCCGAGGAGCCAGGCCCCGATCGCGACCGCGATCCAGGTGATGACCACGCCGACGATGTCGAGGACCACCCTAAAACCTCTCGGGAAAGAGGAGGGCCGCGAAGAGATAGATCGTCACGATCAGTGCGACCACCCCGGTGATGATGTAAGGCAGCTGCGCTTGCATTACGGGAGCTCTTCCAGACCGCGGACGTAAAGCAAGGAAACGACGATCAGGACAAGGGCCAGGCCCAGCATCCAGACGTCAAGCGCCATAAAAACGACGTTAGACCCGCCGGCGTCAACGACCCGTCAACGAAAGCTCAGGCGGGTGGCCCAAACCTGTAGCCGCGGCTCCCGACGGTGACGATGATCTTCGGGTTCTTCGGATCCTGCTCCAGCTTCATCCTCAGCCTCTGGGCAAAGGTGCGTAGGTAATTGCGCTCATCTCCGTATGAGGGGCCCCAAACCTCCCGCAGCAAAGTGCGGTGATCGATGACCTGCCCAGAGTGGCGGGCGAGCGCCGCCAGCAGCCCGTATTCGGTGGGGGACAGACGCAGCTCGGATCCGTCTCGCAGCACAACCCCGCCGGCCAGGTCGATGGTCACGCCTCCGGCCTTGATCACAACATTCGGACCGGGCGCCGTTTGGGTCCGGCGCAAGACTGCCCTGATCCTGGCCAGCAGCTCGTCGGCGCCAAACGGCTTGGCGAGGTAATCGTCGGCGCCCAAGTCAAGGGCCCGCACCTTGTCGCGCTCGTCCCCGCGAGCGCTGATGACGATCACCGGCGGAACGCGACGACCTTCGAGGCTGCCGAGAATCCTCCAACCGTCGATAAAGGGAAGGCCGATGTCCAAGAGGACGACGTCGTAGGTCTCGGCCTGCAGCTCGCGAGCACCGGCCGCGCCATCGCCCGCGGTTCGTACCTCATAACCGCTGTGCTCGAGCGTCGAGCGGATCGAGCCCCGCAGAGCCGGATCGTCCT
This sequence comes from Chloroflexota bacterium, assembly GCA_005888075.1. Taxonomy (GTDB): domain Bacteria; phylum Chloroflexota; class Dormibacteria; order Dormibacterales; family Dormibacteraceae; genus 40CM-4-65-16. The sequence continues at coordinate 15,079 of VBKD01000131.1, read as the reverse complement.
CGACGATGAGGATCCTGGTCACGCCGCCTGCGGGGCCTCCGGCAGCGTGAACCGAAGCGTCGCACCCGAGCGCGTGCCGTCCTCCACGGCGACAGTTCCAGCATGAGCTTCGACGAGGCCTTTCACTATGGCAAGGCCCAACCCCGTTCCTCCTGCTTTTCCGTTGCCATCGCCACGAAAAAACCGCTCGAAGATGCGCTCGCGCATCTCCGCCGGCACCCCCGGCCCCCGATCTATGACACGTACCGTCACAAGGCCAGGCTCTTCGTGGCCGGCCGTGACCGTGATGGGCGTATCTGGCGGGGCAAACCGGTCGGCGTTGGAAAGCAGGTTGTCGAAGACCTGGCCGACACGTTTCCAATCCGCGATCACCTCGACGTGTGCAGATCCTGCATCCGAAACCACTTCGCGATTCGGAGACGCTCGGTGGAGGCGCTCGACCGCGGCCTCTATCGCGTCGGCAAGGTCGGTCGGGACGAGGTCCAGCTCGAGCGCTCCGCTTTCGATGACCGTCATGTCAAGCATGTCGTCGACGAGCGCCTTCAGGCGGCGAGCCTCGGCCGCGATGGTTTGCAGGGAACGCATGACATCGGCCTGGGTCCGGCTCGCGCCGTCCGTGCTCTCGGTGAGGATCGTGCCGAGCGGAGTTCGCAGCTCGTGCGAAACATTGGCCAGCAGCTCGCGACGCAGGCGGTCGGATTCCTGAAGCGCCTTGATCTGCTGCTCGCTGCGAGCCAGGCGCAGCGCCGCGATCGCCGCCTCAGCCTGTTCCTTGTTCAAACGGATCAACTCACTGTTGGCATCCTGCAGCTGTCGAGCCAGGGCTTCAGCGTGCAGCTGCGCGGTCCGCCGGCGTGAGCCCAGCCATCCAACGAGGCCCGCCGTCGCCAGGAAAGCCACCAGGTTGACGATCTCCTGTTCGTCGGCGACCGTCAAACCGCCGACGGGCGGGACGAAGAAGTAGTCGACCAGAAGGAAGCTGAAGGCCGCGCAAACGAGGGACGGCCATAATCCGCCGAACACGCCGACCACGGCGACGAGACCCAGATATATAAAGACGTAGTCGCGCTGGATCTGGTTGCTGAAATTGACCAGGACCCCGGTCACAATCGCCGGTCCCGCAAGCGCGAGTGTCCATGACATCCACTGCTCGGCCCGCCGCGCGTTCATCCCGAAGCGCAGGCTACCGCACAAGTATGAGAGGGAACCCGGATGGTTCCCTCTCATCGCCGGGCTGCGCGAACTCGGATGGTTCCGTGAAAGGGAACCACGTAGCTGTTACTTGGCGGCGCACTCCGGGCAGACGCCCGTGAACAGCAGCTGGTGGCTCGTCACCACGAAGCCGGTGCTGGTCCTGACCGAGGTCGAGGCATCTTCGAGCACACAGCCCGGAACCTCGACGACGCGGCCGCAGTCATCGCAGCGGATGTGCTCGTGGTGCCCTTCCGAGATCTCGTAATGGACCTTGCCGTCGCCCAGGTCGATGCGGTGGATCGAGCCTTCCTTCTCCATGCCCGTCACCGCTCGGAACACCGTCGAGTAGTCCGCGGCACCGAGCGCTCCGACGACTGCCTCGTGCAGCTCATCGATCGACCAGAGGTGCTTCTGTTCCGCCGCGAAAAGGCTTCTCACCTGGTCGCTGACCGGGCTTGGCCGTGCCATGAGGGTGAAGTTTACGAACTGGCGCAGTTGATTTGCGCAAATTACTTGTGCAATCATATTGCGTGATGCAGCGCTGGAGTGGGATTGCCGTCGCGTTTCTGTTCGTCGTCGCTTCCGCCTGCGGCAACTCGGCCGCCGGGCAATCCACGACGATCAACGTCGTCGCGGGCGAGAACTTCTGGGGCAGCCTGGCCATTCAGCTGGGCGGTGCGAAAGTCAACGTGCAAAGCGTGGTCACAGACCCCAACGCCGACCCGCATGAGTACGAGAGCAGCGCCAATGATGCGCGCGCCTTCGCCGAGGCAAAGCTGGTCATATTGAACGGGGCGGGATACGACGCTTGGGGCCAGAAGCTGCTCGACGCCAACCCGGCGTCCAACCGGGCGGTCTTCACCATCGCCGAGCTTCTGGGCAAGAAAGAAGGCGACAACCCGCACTTCTGGTACAACCCTGCCTACGTGGTCCAGGTCGCGGACAAGATCACGGCCGAGTACAAGACCATCGACGCGTCCGACGCGAGCTACTTCGACCAGAAACGCTCCGATTTCACCAAGGCGCTGCAGCCTTACAACAGCGAGATCGCGACCATCAAGCAGAAATACGCCGGGGTGCCGATCGGTGCGACGGAGAGCATCTTTGTTTACATGGCCACGGCGCTGGGCTTGAACCTGACCACTCCTGAGGAGTTCATGAATGCGGTGGCAGAGGGCAACGACCCGCCGGCCGACACCGTCGCCGCCTTCCAAAACCAGATCTCTGGCAACCAGATCAAAGTCCTCGTGTACAACGTGCAGACGAGCACCTCGGTGACCACCAATATCAAGACGCTGGCGACTGCGCATCACATCGCGAACGTCGGGGTTTCGGAAACGCTCCAACCGGAAAACCTGACGTTCCAGGACTGGCAGCTCAAGCAGCTGAAGGGCCTGGAAGCAGCGCTGTCCTCGAGCAGCTGAGCGAGCCCGCGGTCGTCGCGCGCGACCTGTCGGCCGGCTACGGCCGGCGGAAGGTCTGGTCGGACGCGACCTTCGATATCGCGAGCGGGTCGTTCACGGCCGTGCTCGGACCGAACGGTTCCGGCAAGTCGACGCTGGTCCGCATGATCCTCGGCCTCCTGGCGCCCATGGCTGGGACCATCCAGGTGCTCGGACAGCAACCTAGCCGGGGCGACTCGAGAATCGGCTACATCCCGCAGCGCGCCGCGTTCGACCCTGAGCTGTCGATACGCGGGAGCGATTTCGTCGGGCTCGGGGTGGATGGCCACCGGTGGGGTGTCCGTATCGGGGGGCGTGGCCCGGCGGCGGCCGCGGCGGCCGGGGCGATCGATGCCGTGGGTGCGACTGCGTACGCGGACCGGCCTCTCGGCAGGCTTTCCGGAGGCGAGCAGCAAAGGCTGCTCCTGGCCCAGGCGCTGGTCGGCGAGCCGCGGCTGCTCTTGATGGATGAGCCCCTTTCGTACCTGGACGTCCGTAACCAGGGCAACATCGTCCAGCTCATCAGCGACATCGCGAAACGGCGAGGACTCACGGTGCTGCTCATCGCGCATGACGTCAACCCGCTTCTGAAGCACATCGACCACGTGCTGTACGTCGCCGCGGGCAAGCTGGCCATGGGCAAGCCGGACGAGATCATCACCTCGGCGAGGCTGAGCGAGATCTACGCGACGCCGGTCGAGGTCATGAGGGACAGTCGCGGGCGGGTCTTCGTCGTGGGGCTGGAGGAGGAGGTCAGCCACCCGCATGCTTGACAGCGCGCTGCGGCTGACCATCACCAACCCGTCGCCGAGTTGGAATCCATTCGACGACCTCGCGATGCTCTTCCACTACGACTTCATGGTCCACGCGTTCGAGGCCGGGACCATCGTCGCCATCGTCGCGGGTGCGATCGGGTACTTCGTCGTGCTGCGCGGCTCCGCCTTCGCCGCCCACGCTCTTTCGCACATCGGATTTGCGGGCGCTGCGGGGGCGGTGGTTCTGGGCATCAACCCGGTGTTCGGCCTGCTCGCATTCACGCTGGGCAGCGGCGCGGCCATCGGCGCTCTGGGCAACCGGCTCCGAGGCCGCGACGTGACGATCGGCATCGTGCTTGCCTGGACGTTGGGTCTCGGCGTGCTTTTCATCTCTTTGTATCGCGGTTACGCGAACGAGGCGTACGCGATCCTTTTTGGCGCAGTGCTCGGCATCAGCCAGGGTCAGGTGCTCGTGACCCTCGTCGCGGGCGCCTTCTCGCTCGCTGACCGAAGCCGTCCAAGTTGTCGGGGTGCTGCTGATCTTCGCCCTCATCGTCACGCCGGCCGCGATCGCCATCAGGTTCACCAGCCGGCCAGTGTTCGCGATGGTCATCGGCGTCGTGCTCGCGCTGCTTTTCACCTGGCTGGGCCTGAGCCTCGCGTACTTCTCTCCGCATCCTGTCAGCTTCTTCATCACGTCTCTCGCGTTCCTCACCTACCTGGCCGTGCGGTTGTCGGAACCACTTCGCCGGAGCCTCGTGCGCGGGAAGGCGACCGAGCCTCTTAGCTAAGGTTTGCGGAATGTGGCTGCGCGCGGGAGCCGTGCTCCTCGTTCTGGCGGTGGCGGCGGCGGCGTTCAACTTTTTCCGGCCGATTCCCGCGGTCGAGGCGAAGTCGCTGCTGCCGTCCACCGATGTCGTGCCTGGCACGGCTCCGGCGCTCCCGTGGCCGGCCAACGGATCCGCCGCCCTCTCCGTGGGAGGCCTCGGGTTCATCGCCAGCTCCGGCAACGAGCAGCCGATCGCGGCCGCCAGCATCACCAAGGTGATGACGGCGCTCGTCGTGCTGGAAGACAAACCGCTGAAGCAGAACGAAACGGGTCCCGTGATCACTCTCACCGACGCCGACGTCCAGGCGTACCAGGCAGCGGTCGCGAACAAGGAATCGGTGGTGCCAGTGCAGGCCGGCGAGCAGCTGACCGAGCTCAAGGCCCTGGAGGGCCTGCTCATCCCATCGGCGAACAACCTCGCGCAGACGCTGGCACGCTGGGACGCGGGTTCTGTCGATGCGTTCGTCGCGAAGATGAATGCTCGTGCCGCCAAGCTGCAGCTGAAAAACACGAAATTCGCCGATACGAGCGGCGCGTCGCCGTCAAGCGTGAGCACGCCGACCGAGCTGATCGCGCTGGGCCGGGAGGCCATGAAGCTCGACGTGTTCGCCCAGATCGTCGCCATGGGGCAGGCCGAGCTGCCGGTTGCCGGGACCGTCTACAACGTCGACGCCGTGCTCGGACAGAGCGGCATCATCGGCATCAAGACGGGCTCTGGCCTCGACGCAGGCGCCAACTTTCTTTTCGCGGCGAAGGTTCCGATCGACGGATTCCCGATCACGGTCTACGGCTGCGTCATGGGTCAGCCTTCGCTTCAGCTTGCGTTCGACCGAGCCAAGACGCTCATCGCGGCGATGCAGTCCGCCCTGCACGTGCGAAAGGTGCTCGCGCGCAACCAGACAGTCGGGACGTATGTCACGCCGTGGGGCGCCCAGGCCGATGTTGTTTCCACGGTTGACGTCGACATCGCCGAATGGCCGGGCATGGTGCTGCGGCAGCGGCTGGATGCGAACTGGCTCATCGTCAGCAAGCCGTTGCCCTCGAACACGAGGGTCGGCACCGAGCAAATCGTGCTTGGCGACTATAAGCTCGATATACCCGTGGTGACCGCCAGCGCCATGTACCCGCCCGGGCGTTTCTGGAGGCTCACCCGGCTCTCCCTCTAACGCCCCATCGGAGAGGGGTAGGCTTTAATCAAGCATGGGCTTCGTCTCGCGTGGGTTTCGAGGCAAGCGGCGGGACAACGTGTCGTCCTCGCGACTTCCGCCAGGGCAATACGTCGTAAACGACTTCCCGGTGCTGTCAGCAGGCCCCACGCCCAGAGTGTCCCTGGACCAGTGGAGCTTCTCGATCGAGGGAGAGATCGACGAGCCAAAACGCTGGACCTGGACGGAGTTCCTCGCCCTGCCGTCCGAGACGGTCACCAAGGACATCCACTGCGTGACGAAGTGGTCCAAGTTCGAAACCACATGGAAAGGTGTGTCAATGGATACCCTGCTCGACGGAGTGGATACCGCCGCCGAGTACATCACCGCTTTCTCCTATGGCGGCTACACCACCAACCTTCCGCTCGAGGACGTCATGGACCGCAAGGCGTGGGTGGCGTACGAGTTTGACGGCCAGCCGCTACACCCCGAGCATGGTGGCCCCGCTCGGTTGTTGGTCCCTCACCTCTACTTCTGGAAGAGCGCGAAGTGGGTGCGCGGGATCAGGTTGGAGAAAGAGCAGCAGCCAGGTTTCTGGGAGTCCAACGGCTACCACATATATGGAGACCCTTGGCGCGAACAACGCTACTGGGGCGACTAGATTGGGAGCTGGGCGAGCTCGTCGAGCTCGTCCCGGAAACACCTCGGGTCGCGAGCCTTTACTTCAACGTCCCGATGTGGCCAGGGCATCTGGCCGGCCAGCATGTTGACGTTCGGCTGACGGCTGGGGACGGCTATCAGGCCGAGCGCAGCTACTCGATCGCCTCACCTCCTGAGGGTCGTTGGGTCGCGCTGACCGTCGAACGACTCGACGATGGCGAGGTGTCGCCGTATCTCGTCGGAGAGCTCAATGTGGGGGACAAGCTCGAGCTCCGGGGGCCGATTGGCGGGCATTTCGTATGGCGAGCGGGCGACAACCGGCCGCTTTTGCTGCTGGCCGGCGGATCGGGCGTGGTCCCGCTCATGGCGATGCTCCGTCACCGATCGTCGGCGGAGCATAAGGGGCCGGCCCGTCTCCTCTACTCCTCCCGGTCGTTGACCGACATCATCTATCGGGAGGAGCTCGAACGGCTCGCGGGATCGAATGACGGGCTGCTGGTCACGCACACGCTGACTCGGGAGAAGCCCGCGGGCTGGACCGGTTACTCGAGGAGGATCGACTCCGCGATGCTGAACGAGGTCGCGTGGAGCAAAGGCGAGATGCCCGCCGTGTTCGTCTGCGGGCCGACACCTTTCGTGGAGGCCGCGGCCGACCTGCTGGTGGCGATGGATTACGACCCTATGTGGATCAAGACTGAGAGATTTGGAGCAACGGGAGGATGACGATGGAGACTGCCGAGATGAAGCTCGACGGCAACGCGATCGGCGGATTGCTGCGGGAGATCTTCAGGATGGAGATGACGACAGCTCAGGCGACGTGCGGGGGATGTCAGGCGGTCAACCCCATCGGCCGCGTCGACGTCTATATGAAAGCGCCTGGAACCGTGGTGCGCTGTCCAGATTGCGAGCACATACTCATGCGCATCGTGCACGGCTCGGGCCGATATTGGCTGGACCTGACGGGGATGCGCTCCCTGGAGTTCGTCGAAGCCTAGAGGGTTCTTTGGTTTAGGCTACGGATCGTAGCTTGCCAACATCTTGCAGGACCATCAGGGACCCGCGGACGGCTTCCGACCGTTGAGGTACTGGACGTTCCGTAGGGAACACGAGCCGCCGGCAGCCTTTGGGAGGTGGTCCCGATTGCCCGTTCATTCACCGGTACAGACGCAAATCAAGGGCTGGTTCGACGCGGTCGTGGGGCTTGGCCTGAGAGTCAAGGACCGCGAGGCGCGTGCGCACACCCTTCGTGTCGCGCGGCTCTGCGTGCACATCGGGCGCCAGATGTCGATGAGCGCGACAGAGCTCCGACTCCTTGCGCGTGCCGGGCTCATGCATGACATAGGAAAGATTGGCATCCCGGAAGCCGTCCTGGGCAAGGACTCCGCCCTGGATGAGGCGGAATGGAACCTCATGCGCGCGCACCCCGAGATGGGCCTGGCGCTCCTCGATCGTGCGGGCCAATCCAGCCGCGAGGTCCTCGCCGTGCTCTATCACCACGAGCGTCTGGACGGGAGCGGCTATCCCTATGGATTGAAGGCGGAGGCCATCCCGATCGAGGCCCGGATCGTAGCCGTTGCCGACACATATGACGCGCTAACGTCCGATCGGCCGTACAGGAAAGCGAGTGGCGAGGTCGAAGCACGCAGGGTGTTACGAGAGGAAGCCGGTTTGCGCCTGGACCCGAATGCGGTGTCGGCGCTGTTCTCTGTGCTCGATGGACTCGCGACGATGGAGTTTGTGCCTAGACCTCAGCTCGCTTTCTGAATCTCCGTCCATGCGATCGATCAGCATGGACGTCAATGAAGTTCGGAGTCGCCATCTTTCCGACGGATTACGCAATCCCCATGACGGAGCTGGCGCCCGCCGCGGAGCAGTTCGGCTTCGAATCTCTGTGGGTCGCCGAGCACTCGCATATTCCCGCGAGCCGCAGCACCCCGCCGCCGAGCGGAGGGGAGCTGCGCAAGCAGTACTGGCACACCCTGGATCCGTTCGTGGCGCTCACGGTGGCTGCGCTCTCGACCAGGACTCTGCGCATCGCGACGGGCATCTGCCTGGTCATCGAGCGCGACCCCATTCACACCGCCAAGGAGGTGGCCAGTCTCGATCACGTTTCGGGTGGCCGATTCATCTTTGGCGTGGGCGGGGGTTGGAACCGCGAGGAGATGGCCGACCACGGGACTGACTTCAGCTCCCGGTGGAAACTCCTGCGCGAGAGGGTCGAGGCCATGAAAGCGATCTGGACCCAGGAGGTGGCCGAGTACCACGGGGAGCTGGTTGACTTCGGTCCGATGTGGGCCTGGCCCAAGCCGGTCCAGCAGCCGCACCCGCCGATCATCCTGGGCGGAAGCGGGCCGAAGATCCTCCAGCGCGTCGTCCGCTATGCCGACGGCTGGATGCCGAACCGCGGGGAGGTCGTCGAGCGAATCCCTGAGCTGCAGAGGCTTGCCCGGGAGGCCGGACGTGGGCCTATCCCCGTGACGTTCTATCCGAAGCCGGGTGCTGAAGAGATCGAGCGCCTCGCCAAGGCGGGCGTCGATCGGTGCATCTACTATGTTTCCCCCGACGGGCGCGAGCGCGGGCTACGTGACCTCGAAAAGCTGGGTGGGCTGATCCGCCCTTACCTCTCCGCCTAGCCCTCGTCAGCCCTCCGGCGCAGGATCTCGTTCGCCCGCACCAGCTCGACGTACAGGTGTCGCGTGCGCAGGAGGTTGCGCACCCGAAGCACGACCTCGGCTCGATCGAAGGGTTTGGTCATGAACTCGTCGGCGCCGAGGATCAGCGCGCTGTTCCGGGCCACGTGCCCGAGGTCCGCAGTGATGACGATCACAGGTACGAAGCCCATGCTCAGGCGCGCGCCTCGCAGCCGTCGCAGCAGCTCCAGCCCGTCCGGGTCGGGCATGTGGAGGTCGAGCAGGATGAGGTCGGGCTCGAAGTCGGCGAACGCCCGCTCCACCAGTCGCGACTCGGTCACGCACCGGATTTCATCGACCGAGTCCTCGAGGTACCTCCTCAACAGCTCGACGTTGGCCGGATCGTCATCAACGATCAGTACCTTCGACAACTCATGCCTCCGCCGCGCGGCGCTTCCGCGGATCCAACCGGCTAGCCCATCTGATCACCTTGTTAATTCAAACGCTTTTTCAGTTAACATGGTCCTCGCTTCGTAAGGGCGGCCGCGAGGGGGAGTAGCGCGGCCAGGTAGGAGGAAGACGATCGAGGCAACAGTCCGCTTGCTGGTGCGTCCGTGCCCGGGCACCGATGACGAAGAGCCTCGCCTGCCTGATGGCCCCCTGCACAGGGCTCGGCTGCGATCGAGCGCGGGGTGAGAAACGTGGCCGTGGGCCCCGGCGGCGCGTCAAGCGTCTGCCGAGACCGGCGGCCGTGGATGTCGCTGGAAGCAAGCGACCTGGTTTCGCCAATCCCGACCCATTCAGCCGGCGCCGGCTGCGCGGCAAAGGAGGTGAAACTAAATGCGGAAGCTATTTTTTGCTGCGATCCTGGCGACGTCGGCCGTCGTGATGATGGCGGCTAGCGCGGCTGCGGGCGTCATCCCGCCGGTCGGCTAACACAAACCGATCAAACGGTGTCAAGTGACCTTTGTTTCCGTTAAGCTGGCTGCGTGCCAGAGGTTGATGCACACCCCGACCGAGTAAACGATGCTACCCGCATGGGTAGACCTTCTTCCGGCCGCCGTGGCCGGAGGCGGGGTGTGGCGATTCGTCCTGGCTCTGTCAAGCAGGCAAGGGCCGAGGCCGGCTTGAGCCTCGCCCAGGTCGCGCGCGGCGACATCAGTCGAACGGCGATCTACTTCGTCGAAAGCGGCAAGGCCAAACCCTCGATGGAGACCCTGAGGCTGATCGCCGAGCGGACAGGGCGTCCGCTGGAGTTTTTCCTGGTGGAGTCTGAAAGCGTCGGGACTCGTTACGACCTGAGAATGGCCGAGATCGAGCGCCTGGTCGCGACGGGCGACAACGCAGCTGCGGCCGCGACGGGTGAGGAAGCCCTTGGAGAGAATCTCGATCCGGAGAAAGCGGCCCGAATCAGGTTCATGATGTCAACGGCCTACCTCCGATTGGGGCAGCCGATGGTGGCGCGGCGCCTGGCGGCGGCAGCCCGCGCATTCTTTGAAGACGTCCACGACGAGTTCATGACCGCCGAGTGTCTCGGCAACCAGGCGACCGCCGCCTATGCGATGGAAGATCCGGCAGCCATTCGGCTTGCGGAGGCCGCTCTAGCGATTTGCCGCTCGCTCAATCCCGTGCCTCAGCTCACAGAGTCGCGCCTGCTTTTCGTCCTTGGCAACGTGCACATGACGAACCAGGACTGGGAGGCGGCTATCGACAGCTACGAGCAGGCGATCGCGGTTGCGGACGTGGTCCAGGACCTGCACCGTCTGTCCCTCCTGTACAGCGGTTTGAGCGCCGCCACCCAGGAGCTCGGCCGTTTCGAGCAGGCGGGCCGCTTCGCCCAGCGCGCTCTCACCATCCACGAAACCCTGCATGACCGGCTCTCCCTGGCCCGATCGGAGAACAACCTCGGCGTCCTGCTCCTCCGAGCGGGTGATCCTCTCGCCGCCAAGCCACACATCGAGCGTTGCATCCAGCTGTTCGAGGAGGCCGGCGCCGAAGCCGGAAAGGCAAACGCCTATCTCAGCCTGAGCGAGGTCGCCCTGGCTCGCCACGACATTCCGGAAGCCGAAAGGCAGGCGAACCAGGGCCTCGAGCTCGCCAAGCAGCTTTCAGAGCACGCGACAGTGGCTGACGCGCATGTGTGGCTCGCCCAGGTCGCGATCGCAAAAGACGAAATCGACGCCGTGGACGCCCACTTCGTCGCGGCCTTCGAGGCGATGGCGCAGCAGCCGGCCCGGGGCAGGGCGGCGCGGTACCACGCCATGTACGCGGAGATCCTCGAGGCCCGCGGAGACATCGTCGCGGCCAATCGCCACCTGAAGGCAGCGCTCGTCGCCTCACGGCCTGGGGTATCGGACGTTCTGGATACGAGAGCGGCCACCGCCTAGGCTGTTCGCGCCATGCGAGCGACCATGCACAACTTTTCAAGAGTTGTCTTGAAGTGGGGCTCAATCACCCAGGCTTAACAATACAATCGCTGAACCGTGCATCACTTAACAGCGTGCCCGCAGGAAGGCTGATCGGATGCCGGTAGTGCTAGCGGTCGACGACGGCGCCGCGAACCGCGAGCTGATCTCGGCCTACCTCTCGGGCATCGACTGCGAAGTCCGGCTGGCCGAGGACGGAGAGACAGCGCTGGAGATTCTCGAGGCCGATCCCCCGGACTTGGTCCTGCTCGATGTCCAGATGCCGGGCATGGACGGTTATGAGGTCTGCCGCCGCATCAAGTCAATGCCGCGCGGACGGCTGCTTCCCGTGGTGATGATCACAGCCCTGAACCAAGCGAACGACCGAGTGTTGAAGGCTCTCTACAACACACTCAACAGCGCGGAGCAGGTGATTTTTGCGCTGGCCGCCGCCGTCGAGGCGAAAGACGCCTTCACCGAGAGGCACACACAGCGGGTCGGTGAATCCGCTCGGTATCTGGGGCGCCGCCTTGGGCTGCCTGAGTACGCGCTGGACACCCTGTATCGCGGAGGAATCATCCACGACATCGGCAAGATCGGCGTGCCCGACGCCATCCTGCTCAAGCCAGGTCCCCTGGATGAGGTGGAGACGTCGCGCATGCGCGCGCATGTGGCGATCGGGGAGAGCATCGTGAGGCCTCTTCAGACCGCGGCGAACATGCTCCCGATCATCCGGCACCATCACGAACGCTATGACGGGCGGGGTTATCCCGACGGGCTTCGCGGCAGAGAGATTCCGAGGCTGGCCCGCATCGTCGCGGTTTGCGACTCGTTTGACGCCCTGGTCAACGACAGGCCATATCGGGGGCGGTTGACCACGGAGGAGGCGGTCAGAGTGCTTCGGACGGGAGCGGGCTCGCAGTGGGATCCCGAGGTCGTCGAGATTCTGACCAGCGAGATTCCCAGCATCCAGAGACTCGGCGCCGCCTGAGCAACGTAATGACCAACGTGATCCTGGTCCTGCAGCTGATCACGTCCGTGGCATTTGCCGTGCTTGCCGTCGCGGCCGCCACGGGTTGGATGCGGCGCCGAGACCCCTCGTTGGGATGGCTGGCGCTGGCGATCACCCTCCTGGCATTGGTCTCCTTGGTCGGAGCCGGCACTTCGCTTCTCCGCTCGTTCTTCGGGTTCAGCTCGACGTTCCTCAGCAGCCTCACCCTCATCTTCTTTATCGCCTCGGCCTATGCGCTGCTTCGCTATCGAGCGACGTTCATCCCCCTTTCGAAGACTCTCCACGTCGCCGCCGCGCTGGCAATGGTGCTCGGCACCATCGCGTACTTCGGCGCCCAACTCGGTGCGACGGCCGGTCTGGTGTCAGCCAAGGTGGCGTTTGGCGCCGTTATCGTCCTGCTGTTCATCTGGGCCGCCGTCGTGATGGAATCCATCGTCCGTTTCTGGCTTGTCGCCCGCAACCTGCCGGCGGTGCAAGCGTGGAGGCTGCGATCCCTGAGCATTGGCTTCGCCGGGATCGTGTTCGTTCTCGTGTTCGTCATCGCCGCCTCGCTGCTCGGCAGCCAACCGCTCGCTCAGGTCGTGACAGAGCTGATCGCCCTTGTGATCGTGCCTCTCCTTTATGTGAGCTTCGCTCCGCCCGCCTGGCTGCGCCGCGAGTGGCGGTCGGCCGAAGAAGAGGGGTTGAGGGCTTTCATGGAGGAGCTGCTGCTGAGCGACGATCGTGATGCTCTCGCGCGCCGCGCGCTCGATTGGGTGATGCGACTCACCGGAGGCGCGGCGGCGGCCACCTTCGACGCCAAGGGTGAGCCAGGGACCGTGGTCGGGCTTGCCGGCGATGCGTTGCTAGAGGTCGGTGCCGAGCTACCAAGGCTTGGCCACGGCGTGCACCGGATCACGGTTGCCGGCACCGAAAGAACCGTTCTCGCGGTTCCGATTCGCGGGCTGGCCGAGTCCGGGACGCTTGTCGTCGTCGCCGGTCCTTTCACGCCGGGTTTCGGCGGCGATGAGCTGAGCCGCGTCCGCCAGTTCATGAGCGCGTTTGTCACGGCGCTCGACCGCAGGCACCTGATCGTCCAGCTGGAGGAGAGCAATGAACGGCTGCAGGATGCCGATAGGCACAAGAGCGTCTTCCTCGCCAGCATGAGCCACGAGCTGAGGACTCCGCTCAACGCCATCCTCGGCTTTTCCGAGCTGCTGCTCGATTCCACCAAGGATCAGTTCCCGGCCGAGACGCGCAAGCGATTCCTGGAGCAGATCCACTCCAGCGGGAAGCATCTGCTTGGCCTGATCAACGATATCCTCGATCTCTCGAAGGTCGAGGCAGGCCAGATGGAGCTGCGCCTGCAGACGGTGAACGTCGCCGAGATCGTGGACCAGGTGCAGCAGACCGTCGAGCCGCTGGCGGCTCAGAAGAAGATCCAGATCATCATCGGAGAACCGAATGCAGGCACGATCACCGCTGACGGCGGCAAGGTCAAGCAGATGCTGCTCAACCTGGTTTCCAACGCCGTCAAGTTCACCAATGAAGGCGGCACGGTCACGGTCAGCACTTTCCGGCTGGATGACTCGGTGGAGATGTCAGTGGCAGATACCGGCATCGGGATTGCGAGGGACGATTACCCGCGCGTCTTCCAGGAATTTCAGCAGCTCGACGCCGGCATCGGCCGGCAGCAGGGTGGCACCGGGCTCGGCCTCGCACTGACCCGCCGGTTTGCCAACCTGCATGGGGGAGAGGTCCGTTTCGCCAGCGAGGTCGGCAAGGGAAGCGTTTTCACGATCAGGCTGCCCCTGGAGGCACGGCATGTGCCGGCTCCCGTGCCGCCGCGCGCCATGGCCGCTACGAAAGTGGAAGACTCCCGACCGCTTGTACTGGTGGTAGAGGACGACGCCGCTGCGGCGGAGCTGCTGAGCCGCCAGATCGAGCGCGCCGGATTTCGAACCGAGGTGGCCCGTACCGGCAAGCAGGCGCTGGCCGACGCTCGGACGCGCAAACCGGCTGCCATCACACTCGACATCCTCCTGCCGGACCTGGACGGATGGGAGGTGCTGACCAGGCTCAAGAAGGACGAGGCCACGAGCGAGATACCTGTCGTGGTGGTCAGCGTCGTCGACAATCCGGAGCTGGGTATGGCTCTCGGGGCGCTCGATTATTTCGTGAAGCCCGTGCCCGCCAATCAGCTGATGAGTCGCCTCGACAAGTTCAGGCGAGAGCCCGGCGACGGCAAGACGAGGGTGCTGGTCGTCGACGATGAGGAGTCGAACCGAGAGTGGCTCACTCACATCCTGGAGCCGGCCGGCTTTTCGGTGATCCTCGCATCCGGCGGCCGGGAGGCGATCGATCTGGCCAGATCGAGCCCACCGGACCTCGTGCTCCTCGATCTGATGATGCCTGAGGTGACCGGCTTCGATGTGGTCGAGGCGCTGCGGGGGGCGGAGTCGACCCAGAATATCCCGATCATGGTTTTGACGGCGAAGACGCTGACCGAGCTCGACCGGCGCCAGCTCAACGGCCACGTGGCGACCATCCTCCGTCGCGGCTCCACGGGAGCAGCCGATCTTCTCGGCCTGCTCAAGCAGGTGGTTGCCGGCGTCACGGTGAAATGAGCAGTGGGCGGATCCTCCTGGTCGAGGACAACGAGGCGAATCAGCTGCTCGCCTCATCGGTGCTGGAGCTTTCGGGTTTCGTGGTCGACGTGGCCGGAGACTCCACCGAGGCCAGGGCGATCCTCGCTCGGACGTCGCCCGACGTCATCCTGATGGACGTCCAGCTCCCTGGCTTGGACGGGCTGAGCTTCGTCAAGCAATTGAAGGCCGAAGCCGCAACCGCCCACATCCCGATCATCGCCCTCACGGCGCTGGCCATGGCCGGCGACCGCGAGCGCACCCTGGCCGCGGGCTGCGACGGTTACATCGCCAAGCCGATCAACACCAGGACCTTCGCCATTGAGGTTGGCACGTTTCTGTCCGACAGTCAGTAGGTTATTAGCGCGATGGCTCCTAAAAAG
>VBKD01000130.1 GCA_005888075.1 Chloroflexota bacterium | reverse complement strand
CGCGACGACGTACAGCCGACCCTTGCTCGGGTCAGCCACCGGCGTCCCGGTGATACCAGTGACCGGCTTGATGTTGCCGCATGGCAACGCGTTGGCGTCGACCGGCTCGCCGAGGTTCTTCTTCCATACTTCGGTGCCCGAGAAAAGATCCAGCGAGTACACGGTGTTGTTCTCCGTGGCGACGATGACATGCCCCGCAACGATGAGCGGCGACGCGTACACGTCGCCGTCTACATTCACCGTCCAGGCCGTCTTGGGCGAGGTCAGCGGCGGGGACTCCGGACCGACGCCGCTCCGCGAAGCGTTGAGGTGGTAGCCGGTCCACTCGGTGGAAATCGATGGCGAGGGCGCGGGTGAGCCGGTCGCGCTCGGCGACGCTTTCGGTGCTCCCACGGAGCTGCACCCGGCGAGAACCACGGCCAGCAGCAGCCCGACGGCCCTGATCCTTAAAGACCCCAGCTGAACTTGTGCTCGGGCTTCAACCGAGCGCGCTCTGGGCCGATGAGCTCGACCTTGCCCTGGATCGTGAGACCGCGCTTGGGTCCCATGGCGTCAACGACCATAGCCGCGCGGGGCTCCGCCGCGAGGTTGCGCAGCTTCACTCCGTCGACGTCGAAGTCGAGCCAGCCCTCGTCATTCACCGAGTACATGACCGGCACGACATGCGGCCATCCCGATGGCCCGACCGTGGCGAAGCGCCCGATCCGCTGCGAGCGCAGGAATTCAAGCTCTGCGGCGGTGAACAACGAACACATCCTAGACTCAAGTATCAGAACGATATGGCACAGACCAAATCCCAAGATGTCGCAACGATCGGTGGATACAAGGTCAATCGACGCGAACCCCTGGAACGCCTGGAGGGCGCGTATCTAGAGCTCGAGCACCAACACACGGGTGCCCGCCACATCCACATCGACTGCGCTGACGACAACAACGCCTTCGCCGTGTTCTTTCCAACCGCCCCCCAGGACTCGACGGGTGTCGCTCACATCCTCGAGCACGTCGTGCTCGCCGGGTCGCGTTTATATCCGGTCCGGGATCCGTTCTTCAGCATGAGCCGCAGGTCGCTGGCCACGTTCCTCAACGCGCTCACCGGCGCGGACTGGACGATGTACCTGTTCAGCACGCGCAACAAGAAGGACTTCATGAACCTGCTCGAGGTGTACCTCGACGCCGCGTTCTTCCCGCGTCTGACCGAGGATGCTTTCAAGCAGGAAGGGATCCGCTACGAGTTCGAAGATCCGGCCGATCCCAAAAGTGGCCTGCGCTACAAGGGTGTCGTCTTCAACGAGATGAAAGGCGCGCTGGCCACTCCGGGCGCCGCGGTGGATCGAGCCATCGGGAGAACCCTTTTCCCTGGATTGCCGTACGAGCACATCTCCGGCGGCGACCCGCGGGACATCCCAAACCTGACGTGGGAGCAGCTGCGGAATTTCCACGCAGTCCATTACCACCCGAGCAACGCGTTCTTTTACACCTACGGCGACCAGTCGCTGGAGTCGACGTTGGCGACGATCGAGCGCAAGGCGCTGTCCCGCTTCCAACGACAGCCGATCGATGCGTCGATCCCCGACGTCGGGCGATTCAAGAAGCCCGTCGCGGCGATCGAACCCTATCCCGTCAGCGCCACCGAGGACGTGGCGCGCAAGTCGCAGGCCCTCCTCGCGTGGGTCACGATTCCGACAGCGAACTCCTTCGATCTGCTCGCGATGAGGGTGTTGGCAGAAGTCTTGCTCGACAACGCCGGGTCGCCTTTGCGCAAGGCTCTCATCGACTCGGGCCTCGGCACGGCGATGGCCGATGGAACCGGCCTGCATGACGACTACCGCGAGTCCGTGTTTGGAGCGGGACTCAAAGGAATCAACGCGGATGACGCGGAGAAGGTGCAGGACGTCGTCTTGCGCACGCTCGAGCGCCTCGCCGACGATGGTGTGGATCAGTCGCAGGTCGACGCGGTCATCCATGGTCTGGAATTCGAAAAGCGCGAGCGCTCGAATGCCGGGTTTCCTTACGCGCTCAGGGTTCTTTTCTCCGGGATGCCCGCCTACCATTACGGCGGCGACACGTACAGCGCGCTCGACTTCGACGTCGACCTCGAACGGCTACAAAAGGTCCGCAGTGAAGGCCGGTTCTTCGAGAACTTGATCCGCGCCGAGCTGCTCGACAACTTCCACCGTGTGCTGGTCACAGCCGTCCCCGACCCCGAGCTCGAAGAGCGGCAGCGCCGTGCTGAGCTCGATCGCCTCGCCGCCGTCGAAGCCGGACTGAGCGAAGAGGACAAGCAGCGCATCGTCGCCGACGCGCTACGACTCAAGGCGGACCAGGAAGCCAAGCAGGACCTTTCGTCGCTGCCGACTCTCGAGCTGAGCGATATCCCCATGAAGTTCGAAGAGGTGACGAGCCTCGAGGCCTCCGCAAGAGAGGCGACCATCGAGTTCTATCCGCAGCCAACCAACGGCATCACCTATCTGGACATCCGATCCGACTTCTCGACGCTCAGCGCCGAGCAGAAGGACCTGCTGCCGCTCTTCAGCCGGATCCTGACCCACAGCGGCGCCGCCGGCCAGGACTACGTGCAGATCGCGTCGCGAATCGCATCGACCACGGGCGGTGTGGGTGCCGCCGCGCAGGTCCAATCGCTGGCGGCGAAGGACGACTACCTGGAGTCGTTCGTCCTGTCGGGGCGCGCGCTCGACCGCAACGCCAAGCCGTTCATCGAGCTGCTCAGCGATCTCGTGGCGCGTCTCGAGATCGAGCCCAGGCGTTTGAAGGAGGTCATCGCCGAGACCGCGACGCGCCTGGAAAGCTCGCTCGCCGGGCTGGGTTTCCAGTTCGCCATCTTGCGAGCTCACTCCAAGCTCAGCTCGGAGGGAGCGGTCAACGACCGCCTGCAGGGCATTGGAATGCTGCACACGATGAGGCGCTTGGCGCAGGTCGAGGAGGCCGAGCTGGGCGGGCTGATCAAAACGCTCAACGAGATCCGGACCCACCTCTTCAGAGGCGCGTCGATCCGCATGATCGT
Source organism: Chloroflexota bacterium (assembly GCA_005888075.1). Classification (GTDB taxonomy): domain Bacteria; phylum Chloroflexota; class Dormibacteria; order Dormibacterales; family Dormibacteraceae; genus 40CM-4-65-16. The sequence goes on along the minus strand of VBKD01000130.1, from coordinate 5,260 downwards.
GACCTGCGAGGAGGGCATGATCGAGCCGCTCAAGGAGCTGCTCACCGGGCTCGTCGCGTCGCTTCCGCCAGACGGCGCAGGGGGAAGCCTGGTCAAACCGCCGCCCCTCGAGCTTGCCCCTGAAGCCAGGACTGCGCCGGTCCCGGTGGCGTTCAACGTGCGCATCTTCAAGACGGTCCGTTTCACGCACCCCGATGCGGCGGCATTGCTCGTCCTGGCGAACTATCTTCGCGACACGTTCCTCCATCGCGAGCTGCGTGAGAAAGGCGGAGCGTATGGAGGCTATGCACAGGCCGGCATCGCGAGCGGAACCTTCTATTTCGGCTCATACCGTGATCCCAACATCGTGAGGACATATGACACCTTCGGTGCTGCGGTGCAGTGGGTCATCGAAGGCGACATCGCCGCCGAGCCACTCAAGGAGGCGATTCTCGGAGCCTGCGGAGATGTCGATCCACTGGAGTCTCCCGACATCAAGGGCCGGCGTGAGGCGACCAACAAGGTGACCGGATTCACACGCGAGGAGCGAGAGCGTTTCAAGCAGCGCCTGCTGCTGGTCGGTGCTGACGACCTCCGTCGCGTGACATCCACCTACCTTGCCGGCATCACGGGCGTCCAGACGACGGTCGCGGGCGCGGACCTGATCGAGGCCGCGCGCCGCGAACGTCCCGGCCTTTTCGAGGTCGTCGCCCCGATCTAGCCGGCGGCGCCTAGACTGGCGCCGTGAACAGGCCCTGGCGCGGCCAGCTGTTCTGGCCGGTTGTGCTGGTCCTTACAGGTGTGTATTTCCTGCTCCGCAACCTCGGCTTCCTCGACTGGATCCGGCCCGAGGTCTTGTGGCCGATCGTGCTGATCGTGCTCGGCGTCTGGCTGATCGCCGGCCGCGTGAGGACTTGACGCATGTTGCGGGGACGGACCGATCGATATCGAAGCTTCTTCTGGCCGGCCGTGCTCATCCTGGTGGGCCTCATCGCCCTGGTCGTCAACACGGGCCTCATCCCTGTGGACCGTCTGTATCTGCTCCTCAACCTGTGGCCGGTGATCCTGATCGTCCTCGGCCTCGAGCTGCTCGTGCGGCGGTCGACTCAGGGTCCGGCGCGCGACCTGGCGACGGCCATCATCGTCCTGCTCGCGGTCATCGGCGCGGGCGCCTACACGGTTCTGTCGCCAAACCCATCGGCTGCGGGCACGACCGATTCGTCGACCGCCATCGGGAATCTCGAGAATGCCGCGGCCGAGATCGACGCAGGCGGCGCGACCATCAATGTCTCGAGCGGCAGCGACCTCGGCGCCGACCTGTATCGGGCTCACATCGAATATTCGGGCCCCAAGCCTCAGGTCGAATTCAACCGGTCCACCGGCAGCCTGAGGATCTCTCAAGGCAACGAGAGTTTCGGATTCTTCGGCAGCCGCCGATTCACCGTCACGCTGCAGCTGAATCCAACAGTTCCGTGGAAGATCACTGAGAACAGCGGGGCGAGCACCGACACCATCGATGCCGGAAGCCTCCACATCAGCTCGCTCACGTTGAACACGGGCGCGAGCCGTGACGAGATCACGCTCGGGGCTCCGAGCGGAATCGTCCCGGTGACGGTGAACGGCGGCGCGCTGACTGTGCACCTGCACCGCCCCAGCGGCGTTCCGGCGTCAGTTGCGGTTTCGGGAGGAGCGGTGAGCCTGAACGCCGACAGCAGGCAGCTGCGCGCGATAGGCGACCTGAACTACGAGTCGCCGAACTTCGCGGGCGCGACCGATGGTTATCGCATCCAGATCAACGGAGGGGCCTGCACGGTCACCCTCGACTCCCGCGCCTCAAGCTAGGCTCGAAAGCCGCGCGTCCAGTGCGTCGACCCGAGCCTGGTAGACAGCCCGGGTCGCCGCCGTGATCGCGGCCCGCAGCCCTTGCGAGGCAACAAGCAGCATCAGCTCGAGCTCGTCGTCATGCACCTGCGCCGCTCGCAGCACCGGTATGAGCGCGGCTGCTCTCTCGGCGCCGGCCAGGATCGCGTCCTCGTCCGCGTCGAGCCCGGCGAATTCGGCGGCTTCGCGGCTGATCCTCGAGGCGAGCCGCTCGTGCTCCTCGCCGCCCCGTTTGAGGCAAAGGATGGCGGCCGCACGAGCGGCGGCGGCGGCAAGCCTGCCTTCCAGAACGCGGCCCGCGGCGGCGCTGTTGACCGCGATCGCCGGGCATAGCCCGACCACCTGCTGCGCCCCCATCGACACGCCACGATTCCGCAGCTCGGTTATCACGTCGGACGGGGTGGTCTCATCGGTGCGAAACAGGTTCATCGACAGCTGCACGCGATCCCCCGGCAGCGCGAACGCGAGCGCCTGCACGCCGCGCAGCCCAGCCGCCGTCTCGCGCAGCGAGCGGGCGAGGGCGCGAGCGGCGACCAGGTCCATCTCGTAGAGGATCACGTTGAATGCGACCAGCGATCGCCGCGCGCCCACGCAAACTGCTCCCGCGGTCGGATGGAGCGCCGGACCGCCCACGTCCGGCTTGGCGCGACCAGCGCGAATGTCGGCGAGCGTGGTCTTTTCGCCGTGGCCGTAGTAGAAAACCGGCACGTTGAGCTCGCGCCAGATCTGCTCGCCGAGCTCGCGGGCCACCTCGCGACATGCCTCGAGCAATGTCTCGCCCAGCGGGACGATGGGCACGACGTCCGCGACGCCAACGCGTGGATGAACGCCTTCGTGCCGGCGGATGTCAACCCGTTCCACCGCCGCGGCGATCGCGCCCATCAACCCGGACACGAGCCGCTCCCTGTAGCCAGCGGCGGACACGACCACGCGGTTGTGGTCGGCGTCGGCGTCGACGTCCAGGAGATGCGCCCTGCCGGCGGCGGCGCTGATCTCCTCGATGACATCCTTCCGCCTGCCCTCGGAGAAATTCGGCACCGACTCGAAAAGGCTTTCCCGGCTCACCTGGAGCGTTAGGGTAAGTGGCGGTGGCCGGTCCGGTGGTCCTCGTTTACGGCGACGACCTGATGAAGCATCACCTGTCGGACGAGCACCCACTGCAGCCGAGACGCGTGAAGCTCGCGATGGACCTGATCCGGTCGACCGGTCTCATCGAGCACTGCCACCTGGTACCGCCACGCCCGGCGACCATCAAAGAGCTGGAGCTGGTCCACTCGCCCGGCTACATAGAGGTGGTGCGGAAGCTCAGCGATCCCCTGCGACGAGCCCAGGTTCCTCTCGAGACCATCGCGGCGGCGGGTTTTGCCTCGCCTGACAATCCCATCTCGGACCTCCTTCACGAAGGGACGTCGTTGGTGGCCGGAGCGAGCCTGGTCGCGGCCGAGGCTATCGAGGGCGGCGCCGCGCTGCACGCGTTCAGTCCTTCGGGAGGCCTGCACCATGCTCACCGCGATCACGCGTCTGGCTTCTGCACGTACAACGACGCCGCCATCGCATGCCGCTGGCTCAAAGACCGCGGCCATCGCGTCGCGTACGTCGACGTCGACGTCCATCACGGGGATGGGGTGGAGGCCATCTTTCAAAGCGACCCCGACGTGCTGACCGTCAGCCTTCATGAGAGCGGCCGCTACCTTTTCCCGGGGACTGGATTTCCACGAGACAGCGGCGTCGGGGCGGGCAAGGGCTCAGCCGCCAATCTCCCTTTCGAGCCATACACCTGGGACGAACCATGGCTTGCGGGTTTCGAGAAAGTCGTACCGGCGCTTCTGCGCCGCTTCAAGCCGACGGTGCTGGTGACACAGGATGGCTGCGATACGCACTACCTGGACCCGCTGGCTCACCTCGCCGACAGCACGCGCATCTGGCCCCGAGTCGGCAAGGCATTTCACGAGCTGGCGCATGAGCTGTGCGAGGGTCGCTGGCTGGCGCTTGGAGGGGGCGGTTACGCGGTTGAGGAGGTCGTGCCCCGCGCGTGGACGCTTCTCTTCGCCGAGATGGTCGAGCACCCTGAGCTCGCCGCCGAGGTCAACGATCCCTCGAGCGTGATCCCGCAAGAGGAAGCCCAGGAGCGCGTATGGTCGGCGTTGCGGCGGGACCTTCGCCAGCTGGGCGAAGTTCACGGAATGGACTTCGAGAGCTAGGCCGAGTACGTCCTCAGGCAGCGGGTGCAGACCCGCGCTCGGATCGTCTGCCCGGCCACGGTGACACGGCCCATCTGGAGGTTGGGCATGAACCTCCGGTTGACCCGGTTCTTGGCGTGACTGACGTGATGTCCGTACTGCGGCTCTTTGCCGCAAATCGCGCAACGCTTGGCCATGAGGCACCTTCCGGCTGGAGATTTGGAACGGGGGCGGCATCACAAAACGCGGAGCCGCGGACGCGAATTGTACCATGGGTTTTCCAATGGCCTCCAAAAGCACCCCGGCGCTCGTCCAGGCGCGGCAATGGGGCCGAGTCGAAGTCTTCCCGGCCGCCGTGGGAGCCATCGTCGCCCACGCGGCGTTGCGCTGTTACGGCATCAGCGGGATGGCCGCGCGTGGCCTGCGAGATGGGGTCGCCGAGCTGCTCCGGCGCGAGAACTCGGATCGGGGCGTCGAGGTCGTGCCGGTCGATGGCGGCATTTCGATCGACGTGTTCGTCATCGTGCAGTACGGGGTCCGGATTTCGGAAGTCGCGCACAACCTGCAGGAGACAGTGAGGTTCGAGACAGAACGTTCGGTGGGCGTGCCGGTGATCCAGGTCAACGTCAACGTCCAGGGCGTTCGAGAAGAGCGTCGCTGAGCCTTGGTGGGACAAATCCCCGCGGGCGTGGACGGGCTGCTTTTCAAGCGAGCGCTGCTCGGAAGCCTTAGCTGGCTCGCCGCGAACCATGAGGAGGTAAACCGCCTCAACGTCTTCCCGGTGCCCGACGGCGACACCGGGACCAACATGCTGCTCACCCTGCAGTCGGCGGTCGAGGACATCAAGGAATCGAACGCCGCGGAGGTGAGCAAGATCGCCAAGCTCGCGTCGCACGGCAGTCTGATGGGCGCGCGTGGAAACTCGGGCGTGATCCTGTCACAGATCTTTCGAGGGTTCGCCCGCGCGGTCGAAGGCAAGACATCACTCACGCCGGCCGAGCTTGCCGCCGCCCTGGAAGAGGCCGCGAACGCGGCTTACCGCGCTGTGAACAAGCCCACCGAAGGGACCATCCTCACGGTCGCGCGGGAGGCGGGTCGTGCCGCGGCAGCTGCAGCGAGCAGTCCGGAAGCGAACGTGCCGGGAGTCATCGCGGCAGCCGCAAGCGGCGCCCGGGCGGCGGTGCTCAAGACCCCGAGCCAGCTCCAGATTCTCAGAGATG
>VBKD01000129.1:2184-11226 GCA_005888075.1 Chloroflexota bacterium | reverse complement strand
CGATCTTCATCACTCCTACTGCTTGCCACTGGCCCACCACTGCCGCGGCGCGTGTGTTCTGGCCTTCGTCGAGGGCTCCTGGGCCCGCGAACTTCACTCCGCCGCCGTTGATGCTGTCGCCGACCGGCACATCGATGTTGAGCGCCTGAGCACGTATCGATTCGGAGGTCACCTCGCCATGGACGTTCGGCAGCACGTCGTGAAAGAGAGTCCACCCGCCGACGAACCCCGCCACGGCGGGGATGTCCATCGACGAGCCGTACGTGGCTTTGGCCTTCGCCAGCAGCGCTTGCCCGGATGGCGATAGCGCGGCGAGGCTGATGTTGGCGTCAGGCTTGTCCGCGGCGTAGACGCCGACCGAGGCCGCGCCGAGCCGCCTGCTGAAGTCGGGCATGCAGAAGGCGGAGCTGGTTCCGATCGCTCCCTTCAGCGTCACGTGCTGCCGTTGGACCGCTTGCCAGATCGCCACTCCGTCGTCCAGGTAGCTGACATCCCACAGGAAATCCGGATGGTCCTGCGCGACGCGGGCAGCGATGGCTTCCGGGTCGTAAGCGCTGGGGCTGTATTCGATGACGTCGACCACCTCGACGCCCATGGTTTTCGCGAGAGCCTCTTCGCCACCCCCGACGGAGCGGCCGTAGATGTCATTCACGCGCACGACCACGGCTCGTGGCGACTGGACCCTCGTTTGCTGAAGCAGGACGTCGTGTGTGAACTTGACGGCGATGCGACCTAGCGAGCTTCCGGTAGCGACCGTTCGAAAGACGTAATGCCGCTGAGCGGTGATGGGGTCGGCCACCGCACCCGTCTCCCAGTAGACGGTTTTCAGCTCCTCCGCCCGCGCGGAAGCCGCCGCGGACAGCGTGCTGCCGTATGTGCCGAGAATCGCCGGCACGTGGTAGTCGTGGACCAGCGTGTCCACCGCCGCGGCGGCTGCGGTGGGAGTCGTCGCATCGATGACCTGGAGCCTCACGTGCGAGCTCGAGGCACGCAAGGCCGCCCGCACGCCCGCGAGCTCTGCCTTGCCACCGGGCGCCTGCGGACCGCTGAGCGGATAGATGGCTCCGAGCAGCAGATCGTTGGTCGCCGGCTGGGCTTGGCCGCACGCGGTGGCGATCAACAGGACGAGGCCGACCAGGGCCAGGCGGCGGGTCATGCCGCGAGGATACCGAGCTAAGCCGTTGCGACGGCTCCCAGGCTCGTACCCCGGGCTTCCGCCAGCTGACGCTCCAGTTTCTGAGCGGGCGCGTAACCGTAGTTGATATGAACCGCGCGGCCGTCAGCCGCCATCACCACGGTCGTCGGCAGCGTGTAGACGTGAAAGCGGTCCGCCAGGGTGCGATCCGCGACGGCGTCGACCTTGTCGATCCGCACGCCGTCGAGCCTGGCCAGAGCCGGTTCTTGGTGCGTACGGCAGGTGGTGCAGCTCTCGCCCGTGAAATAGACGATGTACGGATCTATTGCAGGCGCGGCGGTCACCCCGACCGCCCGCCTTCGCGCGCGTCTCGATCGATAGATCTCCAGGGCTGCGGCGGCGAGCACCACGATGCCCACCACCGCCGCGGCCCAGAGTTGTGTCCTCACGCCCGAATGAGACCTCGCCTTTCGAGCTGGAAGAAGATCTGGCAGCCCAGGCAGTACCCGAACGCCAGGTTGACGAAGGCCAGCACCGCGACAAGCAGCGCCAGCGCCAATCCGACCACTGGTAAAGGAATCAGGAAGATCGACGCCACCGCCAGGAACACTCCGCCGAGGCCTTGAGCGAAGTTGTGCGGCTGTGGCCGGTCCTGCACGGGCCGCGGCTTCACGATGCCGCGGGGCTTGAGGACCTGGAAATAGAGCTGCTTGAACAGCGCCAGCTGCGGCACGAACGTGCCGAGCAGCAGCACGATCGCGAGCAGCGGGATCAGCACCAGCAGCGGCTGAAAGAACGCGCTGCCGATGAACGCGACGAGCACCGTCGCCACGATCCCGGTCTGGTTGACCTTGAGCGCTGAGTGATCGACCAGCTGGCTGCTCACCTCTCGATGGGAACTCGGATCGAGCTCCCCCATTCGGTCCACGAGCCGTCGTAGTTCTTGACGTCCGGGTAACCGAGCAGCTCGTGAAGCACGAACCAGGTGTGAGCCGAGCGCTCGCCGATTCGGCAGTATGCGATGACCTCTTTGTTCGGCGTGATGCCGTTGCCGCCGTAGATGTCCTTCAGCTCGTCGACCGTCTTGAAGGCTCCGTTCTCGGTGTTGACCGCGGTGCCCCACGGAATGCTGACGGCGGTCGGGATGTGGCCGCCGCGCTGCGCGCCTTCCTGGGGTAGGTTCTCCGGAGCCAGCAGCTCGCCGGTGTACTCCTTGGGGGAGCGTACGTCTACGAGTCCGGCCTTGCCGATCTGCGAAAGGACGTGGTCGCGGTAAGCGCGGATCTTCTCGTTCGAGGAACCGTGGAAGTGATAGCTCGCCGAGGAGTAGACGGGCACGTCCGTGCTGTAAGGGCGGCCCTCCTTCTCCCACTTGACCCGGCCGCCGTCGACCAGCTGAACTTTGTCGTGGCCGTAGTACTTGAGCGCCCAGTAGGCGTAGGCGGCAAACCAGTTGTTGTTGTCGCCGTAGAGCACGATGTGGGTGTCCGGCGTGATGCCGCTGCGACCGAGCAGGTGCTCGAGCGCATCCTTCGGCGCCACGTCGCGGGCTACCTGGTCCTGCAGGTCACGCTTCCAGTTCCAGCCGACCGCGCCCTCGATGTGACCCTTCTCGTAGACGGACGGGTCGACGTCGACCTCAACCAGGCGAATTCCCTTGTCTTCTGCGTGTTCGGCAAGCCATTCCGTGGTGACCAGCGCTTTCGTTTGTGTCTGTGAGCTCAACTCAAATCCTCCAGAAAATATGCAAATAACGATCCGATTGGTTCGGAGAACGAAGTGGCCGAATGGGCGCGCCTTACGGGCGCGAGCAGACGACCGGCCTAGCTACAGAAGCAGACCTGGCGGTGATCCAGACGCTGGGCAGGCCAAATGAGGTCCCGCATCAGAGGTGTAATTCTAGAGGACAAGCGCCCCGCCGCGTAATTCCCGATCATTTGCGTTTGTGTCGCAATTGGAGCTGATCAAGTACCAGGCGCTGGGCAACGACTACCTCGTCCTGGACCTTCCGGGGCCCCTCGACGAGCTGGTCGACCGCATGCCGGCGCTGTGCGACCGGCATCGCGGGCTTGGCTCGGACGGCCTGCTCGCCTTTGATCCCAAGGCTATGAGCGTCCGGATCTTCAACCCCGACGGCTCCGAGGCGCAGAAGAGCGGCAACGGCCTGCGCATCACGGCCGCGCACGCGGTGCTCGAGCACGGCGCAGGCGACCACTTCGAGCTGCGCACCGCCGACCGCGCCAACCCCGTCCGGGTGCTCCAGCGCAACGGAGCGGAGATCGTCTCGGAGCTGGACATCGGCGTCCCTTCGTTTCGGGCCGCCGACCTGCCGGCCAGGTTCGACGGGGAGCCCGAGAGCGTGCAGCTGGACACGCCGGTGGGGCGGGTGGAGGCGATGCTGGTCTCGGTCGGCAACCCGCACTGCGTCGTGTTTGGCCAGCCGGTCACCAAGGAGCGGTGCCTCGAGCTCGGCCCGCATCTCGAACGTCACGAAGCATTCCCGGAGCGGACCAACGTGCAGCTGTGCGAGGTCATTAGTCGCGCGCGCGTGCGCGTAGAGATATGGGAGCGCGGGGCTGGGTACACCCTTGCATCCGGGACCAGCGCCAGCGCGGTGGCGGCGGCGTGCATGCGGCGCGGGCTGGTGGAGGATGACGTGACCGTGCAGATGCCGGGGGGGAGCCTGCAGGTTCGGCGAACCTCGCGCGGGCATCTCATCCAGTCCGGTCCGGCGCGGCGGGTGTTTCGGGCGATGGTCGACCTTGAAGACTTTTGAGGCTTCTTTGCCAGTTGCATCCCCCCATCCCCCGGCCGCGCCGGCGGCCGGGGACTTCCCCATGAATGGGGAAGATGATTGGTTGCGCCGCCGCCCAACCTTGTTTAGATAGTTAGGACTGTTTTTGGGAGGTCGGCTAGGGAGCCGATGATTGCGTCTGCTAGGGATTCGTCGCGCTGTTCGGAAAGGCGGTTCACCCAGATTCGTTTGATGCCTAGCGCGTGCGTTGGTTCGATGTCGTGGTAGTAGCTCTGCGCGACGTGGATCCAGTCGCTCGCCGACGCGCCGAAACGCGCTTGGAAAGTTCGAAAGTGGGCTGGATTCGGTTTGTAGGCTCCGACCGCCTCCGCGGTGAACACCGCGTCGAACGGAACCGGCAGTCGACGCTGCGTCTCCGCGATGAGGTCGCGGTCGCAGTTTGTCAGGATCGCGAGCTTCCATCCGTCGCTGAGCAGCGTCGTCAAAGCCGGCCCGGTGTCAGGAAAAACGGGCCAGTAAGGAATGGTCGAAGCCAGCGCGTAGGCGTTGTCCGGGTCGAGCTTCACGCCTAAGCGATTCGCCGCACGGCGTGTCGCCTCGGCCAGCACCTCCCGATACCGGCGAAACGGTGCCTCGTGCTCGACCTCCGTCTCGAATGCGTTGTAAGCCTCGAGGAAGGCTTCGCCGTGGCCTGGAAAAAGCAGCTCTCCCGTAACGGTGATGCCGTGGCGCCAGTCGACCAATGTGCCGTAGCAGTCAAACGTCAGCCAACGGTCGGCCATCACTAGCCGGGCTTCGGCAGGTACTCCTGGATGGCGTGCGCCAGGTGCTGCATGGTCATCGACTGCAGCCATACGCGGCCCGGTCCGGTGAGCGCCGCCAGGAATAGACCGCTCCCGCCGAAGAACACGTTCTGGATCCCGGGCACGGTCGTGATGTTGAACTGCACCGACTCCTGGTACATGCCGACATGTCCGGGATGCACGCGCAGCGTGTTGCCCGGCTGAAGGTCGTAGACGACCACCTCGCCATGCAGCTCGACCCATGCCTTTCCCTGGCCCTGCAGTCGCTGCATCCGGAAGCCGGTCCCTCCGAAGACGCCGGCGCCCAACCGCTGCTGGAAACCGATCGAGAACTGCACGCCGAGGGTTGCGCACATGAAACCGTGTCGATGGACCATGTATCCCTGCCCGGGCGCGATGTCGAGCGGAAGGATCTGGCCTGGGAGCTTGGCGGCAAACGACAGAAGTCCGGGACCTCCGGCCGATGTGTACTCCGTCATGAAGAGAGTGCCGCCGGCCATCGCGCGGCCGAGGGCGCCGAGAAATCCGCCCTGCTGACCGCCGACCGAGGTTCCCGTCTGCATCTGGATCGCCATCGACATCCAGGAAAGCTCTCCGGATTCGGCGAAGACCTTGTCGTTGGGCTGCATGCTCAGCTCGAGGACAGGCATCACCGTACCGACGATCTTGGATTCCATCAAGCCGTCTCCTTCACATGGTGGGTGGGGTCGATCGTCCGGCGCCGGTTCACCGGGCGCCCAGGGTTCCGCGAACACGTATCGCACACGCCGACGACAAGGACCTCCGTACGCACAGGACGGAAGTGGTGTCCTTGCTCGAGGTGTGACTCTAGCTCGGTGATGAGCTCTTCCTGGATGTGCATCACCCCGCCGCATACCTGACACACCGCGTGGTGGTGATCTCCACTGGCGAGCTCGTAGTGCGTTGGGCCGTCCCCAAGATGCGTGGCGTAAACCGAACCGGACGCCGTGAGCGCCTCGAGCGCGCGGTAAACCGTGCTGCGGGGAAAGCCCGGCTTCCCCTTGTGCAGCTCGGCCGCGATTTCCTCCGCCGTGCAGTGGCGGCCAAGCCGGACGATCGCGTCGTACACCATCGTGCGCTGCGCGGTCCGTCGCATGCCTGGGGCTAGCATCAGTCCGCCGGTATCACTTGCAGCGCGCGATCCGCGGTGGTCAGGACCCGACATCCATCCCGCTCGACCACGACGTCATCTTCGATGCGGACGCCGCCCCAGCCAGGGATGTAGACGCCTGGCTCGATCGTGAACACCATGCCTTCCTCGAGCACCACGCGCGAACCGGGATCGAGACTCGGATCTTCGTGCGCCTCGAGGCCAAGACCATGGCCCGTGCGATGGAAAAACCGCTCGCCATGGCCGGCGGATTCGATGACACGGCGAGCGGCGGCGTCGATGTCACCTGTCGTGAGGCCCGGCCGCACCGCCTCGATGGCCGCGTCGTGCGCATCCAGAACGAGCTGATGGATCTCGGAGTGGCGCGCGCTCGGCTCACCGACGACCGCCATGCGAGTCGTGTCTGCCTTGTAGCCCTCAATCGCCGCCCCGAAGTCGAGCAGCACGAAGTCGCCGGATGCCAGCCGCCGGCTCGTGGGATGCAGGTGCGGCAGCGCCGAGTTCGGGCCTGACTGGACAAGCGTCTCGAATGAAAGTTGCCCGCCCAGCTCGGCAATCGCCGTGCCCAACATCAGCGCGATCTCGAGCTCGGACTGGCCCGCTCGCATGAAAGAGAAGACGAGCGTGCCCGCGGCGTCGGTGATGGCCGCGGCGCGCACCAGCTTGTCGATCTCGGCGTCGTCCTTGATGAGTCGCAGACGCCGGATCTCCGGCCCGACGTCAACGAGCTCACGTGCGCCGGTGCGCGAAGTCAGCGCCTCGGCCGCGGCGACGCTCAAGTGTTCTTTCTCGACTCCTATCTCTTCGCACCCGACCAGGGCCTTGCCAACAAGCGCGTATGCATCCTCCCCGTCACGCCACGAGGCGACCTCGATCGACTGGGCATGAGCCATCGCGTTCTGATGCTCGAGGGCGGGCACGATCAGCGTCGCGCCGTCCGGACGCACGACCAGCGCCATCAGGCGCTCCATCGTCTCGGCGTAAAAACCGGTGAGGTACGCGATTGAAACCGGTCGCGTGATGTATGCGGCGGCGGCCTGGTGACTCTCCAGCCACCGGCGAAGGTCCGCCAGCGGGGTCGCGGTGGCGAGCGACCTACTCAATGCCCGTGATGCGGACGATGTAAGACGAGCTTGGGCTCTTGACCTCCACCGAATCCCCGACCCGGTGGCCGATCAGGGCCTTGCCGAGAGCCGACTCGTAGCTGACACGGCCCGCCTTTGGATCGGCCTCCGTCGGACCGACGATGCGGTAGTGCTCCTCTTCCTCCGAGTCTTCCTCGGCGAACCGCACCGTGCTGCCCATGCCGACCACGCCGACGTCGGTCCTGTTCTCGATGAGCACGTGGTTTTTGATGATGGCTTCCAGCTCGTTGATCCGCGCCTCCATCATGCCCTGCTCGTTTTTGGCCGCGTGGTACTCGAAGTTCTCCGATAAGTCGCCGAGCTCGCGGGCGGCCTTGATCTTCGACACTATGTTCGGCCGCTTCACGGTGGTCAGCTCGTGGAGCTCATGGCGGACAGCCTCGAGGCCCTCCGGCGTGATGTGAACGTCGTTTGTCATCTTGTCGAGTCTAGTGCTCGCCGTATACAGTCGCGTTGCGTGAAACGGGTCTTGCTGACGGTCGGGATGCTGCTGATGGGGATGGGCCTGGTCGGCGGCGCGGCCGCGGCGCTGGTCCCAACCTCGCTCATGCCGCTCGACCAGGAGGTCGGGACACACACGTCAGCCGCGGGTGCGGTTCTAGGGATCGGGCTCATGGCGGCGGCGGTCAACCCCGCCGGCAACATCGGCTGGGTTCGCGCCGGCATCCTCTACGGCTTCGTCGTCCTCGCGCTCGAGGCGGGTTCATACCTGCTGTGGCGGGCGCCGTTCCACCTGGGCCCGGTGATCTTCGGGCTGGCGTTCAGCCTGCTGCTGATCGCAACCTATCCCGAGCGCAAAAAGCTCATCCCGGCCACCAGCGACTTCGGCGGCAGGCCCGCCACGATCACGTTGCCTTCGTCCTCGATCAAGCCACGACCAGTGAGCACGGCGGCGGAGTCCGACGACAAAGGCGAGGAAACCGAACCTAAGGACTGAGACCTCTCAGGTCTTGGGAAGCATGGCCTGCACCTGGGTCATCATCCGGCGCTGCAGCAGGAACGAAACGCCGTAGATGCCAAGGGCCAGGACAGCACCAACAAGCGCTGCCACCGTCGCGTGCAGAAGAGGCTGCGCGATTGGCGATAGGGCTACGGCGTCGTCGCCGACGACCGCTCCCAAAGCCAGCGCGGCAGGGGTGAGGACCGGAAGCAGCTGCAGCCGGCGCATGACCGGCGGCACCGGCGGCTCGACGCGCCCAACCATCCGCTGGCCCATGACGCCTACCGACTTCACGTGGCGCAGATTGGGGGTGACGGTCAGCACGACGTTCACCTGATTGCCCGGCACCTGCTTCAGGCGGGACGGTGGGACGAGGTACTGCTCCACGCCGCCGCGGGTCTGGACCATCATCATCCCAAGCCCCAGCGAGGTGCTGACGGAGCTGGCGCCCACCAGCTGTCCCTGCACGAGCCTCGGCTCCGCCTTGCGGTCGCGCATGGCGAGCCGGACGCCCGGCCCGACGAAGCTGGCGAGCAGGGCGATCGGGAGCAGCCACACGATGGCCGCGACAACGGCGTCCGGCCAGCCGTAGATCGGCGGCAGGAAAAGCAGGCAGGCCGCGATGGCCAGCAGGCAGACGACCGCGATGCCGACCGAGATGTATCCGATCCGCATCACGAAGTCCGGCGAATATCCCTGGAGCATCCCGCCGGCCTGCACGAAGCGTTCGCGCTGCTTTCGCGAGGCGCCCTGCGTGTTGGACGCCGCCGGCGCCTTCGGCTGCACCCTCCGCATCTGCTGGCGGACCTGACGTACCTGCTTCTTGCCCATTTCCCCTTCCCTCAGATCGGGAGTGTATCCGGCGCCGGATAGGTGATGCGCCCGTCATCAACCCACGCGAATGCGGTGAGCGCATGCCGGCTCGGTTCGGACTTGTCAATGATGTGTCGCACGTCGACTCCGCGCACGGTCAGAGCGTCGGCTAGCAGCGATCGGTGGCAGCGCCAAGGCACAGCCTCGGCGCACATTACTGCGGTGTATGCCGGTGCCCTTGAGGTCGGCCCCACCCGGGGCTTCGCCCCTACCTCCCCGGCTAGCGGGGAGGTGACTGCTATCAATCTTTCTATTCCCT
>VBKD01000129.1:0-2100 GCA_005888075.1 Chloroflexota bacterium | reverse complement strand
CATCCGCCGGGAGGCGGGCACGGTCCGGACGTCCACCAGGACCTGAACCCCATGGCGCTCGAGAAGCTCGACAAACTCCTCGATCGATCGGGTCGAGTGACCAATGGTGAGGACTACGTGCGCTGCGACGGGTCTACCGCGGGCACCAGCACCTGCTTCGTCATGGTCGTGCCGTTCAGCTGGAAGGTCCCTGAGAAAAGAAAAGCCGGCTCATAGAAACTGTGATCCCCCGCAGGCGCCAGGACGTAAACCAGGTCAGCCTGCGTGAGCTGGACCGCGGGCGCCCCCGCGCCTGCCGCCGGCTGGGGCGACGACGTCACCGCCACACGGATCGCCTCCTCCGCGCTGACGATCGTGTAGCCGGAGGAATCGAGGCTGAGGGGCAGAAGGCCGGCCACCCGAACGACCTTGTTCCCGTTGAGGTCCACCTCGAGCCCGTCATGCGCGCCCGCGGTGTCCACCAGCGGCGCCGGGCCGTATCCCGGTGCGTCGAACTGGCGCACGAAGCGAACCCTCGACTGATCACCCGACGTCTGCACCTCCACCGTGGACGGCCATTGCGGGGTGAGGCTGTGCTCGGCAAGAAACAGGCTGGCGAGATCCGCCGGCCCCGCCCCGGCCGCGTTGACCCCGGGCATGGTCGAATCGGGAACGATGAAGTAAGTCGGGCTTTGCGCCGGCGACCTTACGGTTCCACGCACCTGCAGCGAGTAGTCGGACGCGGTATACGAGCCGAGCAGCCCGGCAGGCCGCGCCTGCAGCGCGGCGCCCAGGCCCGACGCGAATTGGTCCGCCTTGTTGGCCGACGGCTCGAAGTAGCGAAAGACGGGTGCGGTCGAGATCGTCAGGTTCAGGTGTCCGCTCCAGGTCAGAGTCGCGGGGCCGGAGTACAAGGTCCCGGCATCCTTCGGGCTCGCGGCGTTCGGCTGCGCCAGCCCGACCGGGGTCGGGTTGAAAACGGGGGTAGGCAGGCGGCCGAACGATGCGGCGCGGCCCGCGGCGCCCGCGGCGAATTGCGAGGCCCCGCCCGCCGAGCCCGCAGTCGGGGTGGACCCGCGACCGAAGCCGCTGAAAGCGAAGATGCCCACTCCGATCGCCACGACCAGCACCGCGGCCAGGGCAGCCGCGGGGACGGCAGGCCCTTCTCGGATGCCCTGGAAAAAGCCCGCCAGCGCATCTCGGATGCGGCTCGGCGCCGGCCGTTGAGCCTGCATGCGGGTCCACAGCTCGTCCTCGAAGCCGGTTCGCGGTCGCGTGGTCTGGAAGGCATCGTCGAGCTCGCGCTGCAGCGCCTGGATCTCGACCTCCTCGTCGTGGTTGTCGCTCACACGCTCTCCTTGGCGACGGCCTCTTTGAGCGCCTTGAGAGCCCGGTGGTACAGCATCTTCGCCGCGTCCTCGCTGCCGCCAATGAGCTTGCCGATCTCCTGAAAGCTCAGGCCGGAGTGCCGGAGGGAGATGGCGTCGCGCTGGCGCTCCGGCAGCCGCGCGACATGCTCGAGCAGCGCCTGGTACTGGATCCTCTCTTCCGCTTTCGAGGCGGGATCCTCTTCTGCCATGGGCTGGTGCTCGATGGTGCGGCGCAGCCGTTCGCGGCGTCCGTGCGAACGGTAATGGTCGAGCGTGGCGTTGCGGGCGATGCGGAACAACCAGGCGGCCGGCGTCGTGTGCCTTGGCTCGAAGCGCGCATACGCCTGGTATGCGTTCATGAAGACCTGGGCCGTGATGTCCTCCGCGTCGGCCGAAGTGCCGACCTGGGCGCGCACGTACGCGTAGACGCGGCCGAGAAAGTCCCGGTAGACGTCTTCAAACGGCGGCCTGTCGGCAACCACTGCGGGCTCATCGTATGTGCCTGGACCCCTGTGTCCATCGGTAGAGCCAACGCCGCCGCTGTGGAGTCAGTAACGAGTTCGGAGAGACGGGACTTTCTTTCATCGCCCTCTCCCCAGCCCTCTCCCCTGCGGGGAGAGGGGGTCTTTCTTTCATCGCCCTCTCCCCAGCCCTCTCCCCTGCGGGGAGAGGGAGTTCTCTAGACCTTGAGGGCGACCCTTATCTCGGCTGGACGGTTGCTGAAGATCGCATCGGGCTTGCAGTACTGGCA
>VBKD01000209.1 GCA_005888075.1 Chloroflexota bacterium | reverse complement strand
TGATGGCGACGTTGGCATCCCCGAAGTTGAGGCTCGTCGGGCTGAACGTCACCGCCGATCCGACGCCGAAGCCGGTCAGCGCCAATGGCTGCGGTGTGTCGAGCGCGTTGTCGCTCAGGACCAGGTTGCCGTTCCGCTGCCCGGGCAGACCCGGCGTGAAGACGACATTGATCACGCAGCTGGCGTTGATCGCGAGCGTTCCCAGGCACGCGTTAGGCTGGGGCCGCCAGAAGTCGCCGGCCGTCGTCGTGATGTTCGTCACGACGAGCGGCGCCGTCCCAACGTTGGTCAATGTGATCGGCTTGGCCGGGCTCGACTTGCCGAGATCGATCGGGCCGAAGTCCGTTCCCCCACTGGCGACCAACTGGACGATGGGCGCGACGCCGACGCCGCTGAGGGCGACGGAATCCGGGCTGCCTCCACCGTCATTGGTGATGACGAGCAGGCCGCCTCGTGCGCCCATGACGCTCGGGGTGAAGACCACGCCAATCGAGCACGACGCGCCGGCCCCCAGGCTCGCCGGGCAGGCGGGCGTTGCCGTGAAATCGAACGGTGCGGTAGGTCTCTGGATCGCAACCGCCCGGGTGCCCTTGTTCCTGACCGTGATGCTCATGGAGAGGCTCGACGTCCCGACCAGCTGGTTGCCAAAGTCGAGGGAGCCTGGCTTCAGGTCGATCGGATACGCGGCCTCGCCCGTCCCGAGCACGTTGGTGTACGCCGGATCGCCCGTGGGATCGATCGCGAAGGTGCCCGTGTCGCCGGGCGCCAGGACATCCGTCGAGCTGGCGTCGCTGTTGGCGTAATGCTGCGCGACCATCGTCCCGCCGTCGACGAGTGTCAGGGCGACGTGGACGTCTTCGAGGCTGACCGTGCCGGTGTTGGTGACGGTGCCACAGATGTTGGACGACGGAAATGGCGGCGAGCACGCCACGATCTGGACCGGGAGCTTTGCGTGGTTGGGCGTGGCGGTCGCGCGCGCGTAGGTTACGCCGGCGATCGCGAATTTGGCGTACCCGGCGGGAGCCGGAAACAGGATCACTTCAAAGGGCGAGACCTCGCCGGGCACGAGAGCCTCGAGGCTGGGAACGGCGGTGTCGGTCCCGACGGAGTTGCCATTGGCGTCCTGCAGATCCAGCGCGATCTTGATGCCGGTGACCGCCTGGCTGGTGTCGTTGCGGACCTGGCCGAAGAGATGGAACGCGGGGAAGTATTGCTCTGACCACTGGTTCTTGTAGATGACGACCACACTGGGCGAGACCGGCGCGATGGCCGCGGCGACCACGGGCCCGAGGCCTTGCCCAACTGACAGCAGGGCGGCTGCCAGCATGCCAATGGCATATGGGCGCGTTCTGATCAGCCGCAAGATGCGCACTCGGACAGTGTCCGGGGAGCACCAAGAGCGAACAAGGACTCATGGGTTAGCAGGCTAGGCAGGGGTTCCTGCCTCGTGGGGCAGGCGGATCGCCCGATCGGGCAATCGCCGCTCTGCTCTAGCCCGTGATCAGGCCGATCGGAAAGCCGCCCTGAGAGATCTGCGTGGCCTTTCCAGCCGGGCTGACGATGAAGACGC
>VBKD01000128.1 GCA_005888075.1 Chloroflexota bacterium | reverse complement strand
TTCCTTACTCGCCACTCTTCCGCATTGAAGACCTAGAACTTGACTGAACTATTCATCACGGGCGGGATCGTGTATACGCCCGAGGGTCCCCGAGACGTCGACATTCACATCACCGACGGCATGATCACGGGCGTCGGGGCCGGCCGGTCCATTCCCGCGGGCGCCGAGGTCGTCGACGCGACCGGCATGTACGTCCTGCCAGGAGCGGTCGACGTTCACGTCCACGGCCGGGACCCCGGCTTCCCCGACAAGGAAGACTTCGGCACGCTTACAGACGCGGCGGCTGCCGGCGGGGTCACGACTGTCCTGGACATGCCCAACACCGTGCCGGCGGTGGACAGCGCTGGTGTCCTGGAGGCCAAGGCTGCGCTTGCACACAGCAAGGCTCGTGTTGACTTCGGCCTGTGGGGCCTGATTCGCTCGAGCTCGACGCCCGACCAGCTCGAGGCCATGGCGGCGGCCGGCGCTGTGGGCTTCAAGGCCTATCTCGGCTATGCGTTCAATCTGAGCCAGAAGCGGGTCCAGTACTCGCCGGACCTCGACGATCCCGACCTCGAGGCCCCGCCCGACTACGGGACCCTCGCGCGCCTCGCTCCTGAGGTGGCAAGGCTCGGCGTGCCGCTCGCGATCCACGCCGAAGACCCGACAGTGCTCGCAGCCTTCAGGCGTCCGCTGCTCACGTACTCAGACCTGCTCGCCGCACGGCCCCCGGAGGCCGAAGCCGTCGCCATCTCGGCTGCCGCGGCCATTGCCAAGGAGTCCGGGGTGCGCCTGCACGTGGCCCATCTGTCGAGCGCCCTCGGGCTGAGTGCCGCGGAGGACGCGATCAGGAACGGCGCACCGCTCAACCTCGAGACGTGTCCGCAATACCTGCTGCTGACCGACGCAGACTTCGAGCGCGCCGGAAACGCGATGAAGATGCTCCCTCCGGTCCGTTACGCGAGTGACCGCGCCGCTCTGGTTGAAGGTCTGGCGCGCGGCGTGATCAAGGTCGTGGCGACCGATCATGCGCCGCACACGGACAACGAGAAATCGAACACCTTCGAGGACGCGCTGCCCGGCAGCCCTGGCGTGCAGACCCTTTACCTGAGCTGCCTCGACCTGGCCAAGAAGCTGGGCGATGTCTGGCTCGCGCCACGCTGGGTCAGTGAAGGCCCGGCCGACGCCGCCGGGCTGCAGGAGAGCAAGGGGACGATCGCGCCGGGTTTCGACGCCGACCTGGTGATCGTCGATCCCAATCGCAAGACGCAGGCGCGGTCCGATCACATGCGCTCCAGGCAGCGTCACGCGGCGCTGGAGGGCATGGAGTTCGGTTTCGGCATCGAGGATGTGTACCTACGGGGCGAGTCGGTGCTGAGCAACGGCCGCGTCAGGGGGCGAATGGTGCGTCCGGCCCTCGTGGCGCGCTGAACGCGCCGTTGAGGTTGAGGCTCCTCCTGGTTTTGATTGCTGTTGCGGTCCTGGCGGGGACGGCGTGCTCGGTCCTCCCCGGCAGCGCCAAAGCTTCTCCCTCCGCCAAAGCGAGCCCAAGCCCGCAGAGAGCGGCTGGCGACAAGCTTGATCCCCAAGTTCCGATGCCGCCGGGATTCCCGGCTGACATCCCGATCTACACCGGCGCCCGGCTGACGGCGGCAGCCTCGTTCACGTCAAGCGGCCAGGCGGCGTGGGGGATGGAGTGGCAAACCCTTGACGGCGTAGACAAGGTGCTGGCCTTCTACAAGACCAAGTTAAGCCAGGGCGACTGGCAGATCACCGTCAACGGCAACGCGAACGGCGCTTTCGCCGCCAGCTACTCGCGCAAGAGCAACTCCAAGCTCGGCGGTCTCATCGGCGCCGACGGGACATCAGGCATCACGCGCATCACGCTGAGCCTGGTGGTGCCTACCTAGGCGCGGGCGCGCCCCTGAAGATCGGGTTCTGAGCCATCTCGCGTTCCAGGCTCGTCGCCGGTCCGTGGCCCGGATAGAGCGCTGTCGATGGTGGCAGCCGGAGGAGCTTGGTGCCGATGCTCATCATCTGTCGCCGCAAGTCTGTCTCGGGCATCTGGCGGCCGATGCCGCCCGCGAGGATCGTGTCGCCCACGAACGCGTGGTTGGCGACTGAGAAGCAGAGGCTGCCGGGTGTGTGGCCGGGGGTGTGGATGACGGTGAGCTTGAACTCGCCGAACTCGAGCTCGTCACCGTCGATCAGGTAGCGGTCGGCTGAGCGCAGGAACTGCTTGGCGTCGGCCGAGTGGATGCCGGTCTCGCCGCCGGTGACGGACTTGACGTCGTCCTTGCCGGCGACATGGCCCGGATGGCAGTGCGTGGCCAGGATGTATTTGATGTTCAGGCCCGCGGCTTGTTCCACGATCTTGTCGGCCGGCAGCCCGGGGTCGATCACCACCGCCTCCTTCGTCGTCGCGCAGGAGACGACGTAGCAGTTGACCTCTCGGTCGAGCTTGACTTTGACGATCCCGAGCTTTGGCATCTACCAATATGTACAGCAATGCGTGGAGCTGCAGTGGGGTTTTCGATCGTCCTGCTCGTGATCGTCCTGTTCTGGGTCTACGGCTACATCCGGCGAAGAACGAAGTAGGGACGGACTATGAAGGGGGTGAAGAGGGGGTTTGGGTGGCCGAAGGACCGTGTTGCGGCGGCTGAGCCGCACGGGTGGCGCCAAACGTGCGGAATATGCGCATCAATGCGCACGTTTGGCGCCAAACGTCTGCTATTCGCCTAGGGCTACTGCTCCATCACTCCTGAGATCTTCGTTCGCAGGGCGTCGAGGGAGTCGAACCTGTCCAGCGGAGGCTTGACGCCCGCCCGCTCGGGGTACTTCGCGGTCTGGATGGCCTCCAGGAGAAGCTGGAGCTCGTCCGGCGTGAAGTTCAGCGTCCGGAGGACGACCTCCTTCACGTTGGTCGGACGGTCGACCGCGTCCTTGATGACGTCGTCCGTGTCGCTGATGACCTGAGGCCGAGTCTGCCGGAACAGGTCTTCGGAACCGACGAGCGATACCCGCTTGAATGTGGTCATCTCAAACTGCCTTGTGATTTTCCATTACTTTGGCCGCAAGGGCACGATACCCCCTCGCGCCATCTGACTCCTTCGCGTACGTGAGGATCGACTGCCCCGCGAGGGGGGTCTCCGCAAATCGGATCGAATCGGTGATCCCGAACTCGTAGACCTTGTCGCCGTATTTTTCTCGCACCGCGGCGAGCACTTCCTGCGAGTGGAGCACACGGTTTTTGTACAGCGTGGGGAGGATGCCCGTCAGCTCGAGGCGCGGGTTGAGGCGGCGCTTCACGCGCTCCATCGTGATGAGGAGCTCCTGCATTCCTTTCAACGCGAGAAACTCAGCCTGCAGCGGGACCAACACCTCATCCGCCGCCACCAGGGCATTGATGACGATTAGATCGAGAGAGGGCGGGCAGTCGATGATGATGAAGTCGTAGCGCCTCTGCGCCGATTCGAGCTTGTCCCGCAGGATGCTCTCGCGGCCGATCTCGTTGATGAGCTGGTTCTCGGCACCGGCGAGCTCGATGTCGGCTGGGATGTAGTGCACGCCCATCTGGGGCGCCTCCTGGACGACATCGGTCACGGTCGTGTCGGGATCGACCAGGAGGTGGTAGATGGTCTTCTCGAGCTCTCCCTTCGGCTTCATGTAAAGGGTGAGGTGGCCCTGGGCGTCGAGATCGATGAGAAGCACCCTCTGCCCTATTTCGGCGAGGGCTGCTCCAAGGTTTACGGCGGTGGTGGTCTTGCCAACACCGCCCTTTTGCATCGCGACAGCGATCGTTCGGGCCAAGAGTTGCTGCGAGTCTAACGGAAGATGCGGTTTCTTACCGCAAGTAGGTGGCGCCGGGCCCGTCGTCTAGAATGCGGCCCGACCTTTGATCATCGACATAATCGTTGTGCTGGTGCTTGTGATCGCTTTGATCCTGGGCTTCCAGCGCGGAGTCATCCAGCCACTGATGGCCGAGATTTTTTTCTTCGGCACGCTGCTGGCCGTATTCCGGTTCCACGATCAGTACACGACCGAGATGCAGAAGCTTCTGCACCTCAACGCCGTGCTGAGCGTCTTCGTCGCGCTGATCCTGGCAGTGATCATGGGAGCGATCGGCGGTGCGATTGGCGGAGCTTTCCACAGGCTGGAGGCGATCCGCGGGGTCGATGGGCTGCTTGGCGTCTTCGTCCACGTGGGCGTGACCGTGATCGTCGTCTACCTGGCGCTCTCGGCTCTGGTTACGCTGGACAACGCATTCCAGCCGGTCCTCAAGAGCGCGAGCCTGACGCTGACTCAGGTCAATCAGCTCGAGAACCAGATTCTCTCCAACCCGATCACATCGGCAATGGTTTCCAAGTCGGATATGCAGACCCTCAAGAACAACGCGGTCAAGAACAACGCCGCGCACCTGGACTCGGTCGGTGGAATTCACCAGCTGCAGCAGATCTACTCCGACTTCCTGCAGCCGCAGCTGCACAGCTCGCGGACCGTGGGAGTCATCCTGAGCATCGGCCGCCATCTTCCCTTTATCGGGCACGTCGGGCCCAGCGACCTCCATCCGCTGCCATCGCCGGTGCCTTCGCCCAAACCGAGCGCCACGCCGTCCAAGTAAGCTCCGCATAGCGATGCTCGACCTGGCGCTGAGCCCCGACCAGGAGCAGCTGGTCGCCACGGTCCGGGATTTTTGTGCGCGGGAGTTCGCGCCGAGGATCCAGGCCGACGACCGCGCCGGCCGCCACGACCCGGAGATCTTCGCCAAGCTGGCATCCCTGGGCCTTCCGGGCATCTGCTTCCCCCAGCGCTACGGCGGTTACGGGTTGGATTACCTGTCCCTCGGCCTCGTCTGCGAGGAGCTCGAGTACGTCGACACGGTGTTCAGGACAGTGCTTTCGGTCCACGTCGGCCTGGTCGGCATGGGCCTTTACACGTGGGCGACTGAGGAGCAGAAGCAGAAGTGGCTCGTGCCGATGGCCTCGGGCCAGAAGCTTGCCTGCTACGGGCTGACCGAACCCAACGCAGGCTCGGACGTCGCCTCCATGCAGTCGACCGCCAGGCGCAATGGCGACACCTACGTTCTGAACGGCCAGAAGGTCTGGGTCTCGGACGCGAACACCGCGGACTACATCCTGGTGTTCGCCAAGACAGACCCCAAAGCCGGCTCGCGCGGCGTATCGGCGTTCATGCTCGACCGCAAGGCATCCGGTTCCTCCCTACGCACCGAACCGATCGAGGACCGGCTCGGTATCCGGGCGGGGGACGTCGGATCGATCTTCATGAGCGATCTGGAGGTGCCAGAGGCGAACCGCATCGGCGATGAAGGCGACGGCTTCAAGATCGCTATGAGCTGCCTCGACAACGGACGCTTTACGGTGGCCGCGGGAGCAACCGGGACGGTCCGGGCGTGCCTCGACGCGTCGGTGAAGTACGCGCGAGAGCGCAAGACATTTGGTCAGGAGATCGGGCGCTATCAGCTGGTGCAGCAGATGATCGCCCGCATGTCACGCGACTACGAGATCTGTCGCCTGCTCTACTTCAAGGTCGCCTGGATGAAAAACACCGGCGCGCGGCATACGCGCCAGGTGTCGATGGCGAAGCAGTACGCGACCGACGCCGCCTTCAACGCCGCCCACGACGCCATCGAGATCCACGGGGCGTACGGCTATTCGGCTGAATATCCCGTCGAGAGGTTCCTGCGCAACGCTCGAGCCCCGATCATCTATGAGGGAACCCGCGAGGTGCACACGATCCTCCAGGGCGAGTACGCACTGGGCTACCGCGAGGACCGGCCGGTAAAGAAATCGCTGCCACCCTATCAACCGGATTGACCTCTGCCGCGGTCGGCGGCAGGAGACTGAGACCTCTCGACTTCTTGGTCCTGTCGCTCTACTGGGTGGCCATCGGGTACTTGTGGAACAGCCTGACCGCGCTCATCCTGCCCGATCTGATCATTCAATTCGCCGGCCGCGAGCACGAGGGCCTCGCCTCGAGCTTCTTGAAATCGATCGGGACCCTGATGGCGGTGGTCTGGCAGCCGGTGGTCGGCGCGGTGTCGGACCGCACGACGACGCCATGGGGACGTCGCAGGCCCTTCATCCTGGCAGGCACCGCCGGCGATGTGCTCTTCCTGGCGGGCATCGCCCTCGCCGGCAACTACTGGTGGCTCGTCGCCTTCTACTTCTTGCTCCAGTTCGCGTCGAACACCGCCCAGGCGCCGTATCAGGGGCTCTTGCCCGATGTGGTGCCCGAGGCGCAGAGGGGCGACGCGTCTGGCTACTACGGCGTGGCCAACCTGGTGGGGATTCTCGCGGGCACGGTCGGCGGCGGCCTCATGCTCGCCCACTTCGGTCGCGGCGCCGCGCTTGCTTCCATCGCGGTGGTGCTCGTGACGACGATGCTCGTCACGGTGCTGGTCGTCCCCGACCGGGCGCCTCCGGTCGAAGGCCAGTTTCGCGGCGTCAGCGAGGTTCTCGACAAGACTTTCGCCGTTCCGTTCCGCAACCGGGATTTCAGGTGGCTGATGATTTCCCGGCTGCTGATCCTCATGGGTTTCGGCGGGCTCCAGAATTTCGCCTTCTTCTATTTCGACAACGTGTTCTTCCATCACGATCGGAAGTCGACCGCCGTCGCGGCGGCGACGTTGCTCGGCCTTGCAATCGCGGT
The DNA here is from genome assembly GCA_005888075.1 of Chloroflexota bacterium. Lineage (GTDB taxonomy): Bacteria > Chloroflexota > Dormibacteria > Dormibacterales > Dormibacteraceae > 40CM-4-65-16. The sequence goes on along the minus strand of VBKD01000128.1, from coordinate 6,084 downwards.
GGCGGCCATCGTCACGTGGCCTGCGGCCCGCATGTCTGACCGCACCGGGCGTCGGCCGCTCATCCTGGCCGGCGGGCTCTTCGGCGCGGCCGGCACCCTGGTGCTCGTCTTCAGCCATTACCAATGGGCGCCGGAGGTTTTTCTCGGCCCGCTGGCGGCCTTCTTGAAGGTTCCGGAGCTGGCCGCTCAGGCGACTCTGGCGGGGCTGGTCATCGGCGGGGGCCTGGGCAGCTTCTTCTCGGTGGACTGGGCCTTCATCCAGGACATCATCCCTGGGCATGAGGGCGGCCTCTACATGGGCTTCTCCAACATCGCGACCGCGGGGGCCGGCATCATCGCCGTGTTCGCGGGCGGGCTGCTCCTGGATCCTTTCAACGCCGGGCCGAGCATTCTCGGCTTGCCAGGGGGATTTCCCGTGGTGTTTGGCGTTTTTTTCCTGTGGTTTGTGATCGGCTCCCTTAGCATCCTCAAGGTACCGGAGAGGAGAGTGGTGTGAATCTGGATGGACTTCGTCCGTGGGCCGGTCTGGTCGTCAACGAGGCGAGCGAGACGCCCGATATCGTCGTGGCCGGAATCGCCTACGACGGTTCGGCGGTCTACCGGAAAGGTGCGGCCCTCGCTCCCGACCGAATCCGGCAGCTCTCGGCGGCCATGCCGCCCGTCACGGAGGGTGGCCGCCTGCTGACCAAGTATCGCGTCGAGGACATCGGCGACATTGACGCGGGAGCAGACATCCAGACCGGCTGGCTGGGCCCGGCCGACCGGCTTTCGCGGATAGCTCCGTCGACCTTCCTCACCGTGCTGGGAGGCGACCACTGCACCGCAATCGCGACCCTCGCGGCCCAGGCTCGCCGGCACCCAGGTCTCTCAGTGCTATGGGTCGATGCGCATCCGGACCTTTGCGACTATTCGCGTGGCGGTCAGTGGACATGTGGCTGCGCGATGCGACGAGCGCTCGAGGCGTCGGGCATCGAGCCGTCACGCGTCGTCATCGCCGGTGGTCGCGATTACGACCCTGAAGAGCTGGACTTCATCGCCGCCAACGGGATGCTGCTGGTCTCCGCCGCGGAGCTTGCGCACGACCTGCCGGGTTCCGCCCAAAAGATCTCGCACCGGCTCGCCGGAAGCAAAGTGCACATCTCTTTCGACATCGACGCGCTCGACCCGGCTTTCGCGCCGGGCACCGAGATCCCCTCGGCGGGTGGGCTGTCTACCCGACAGGCGCTGGACCTCATCAGGTCGGCCACCGATCATTCCGAGATCGTGGGCCTCGACGTGGTCGAGGTGTCGCCGCCATTCGACAGCAAGGACATCACGATCTTCGCTTCTCTCAAAGTGATCTTCGAGGTGTGGGGCATGGCTCTGATCCCCAGCCGCGCCGTGACTCGAATTGCCGAAGGCCATGGAAACCGCTGACGTAGTCATCGCCGGTGGCGGCATCGTCGGCTGTGCCCTGGCTTATGAGCTCGCCAAGCGCAACATCGACGTCTTGCTTTTGGAGCGCGAAGCCCTCGGTTCGCAATCGACGGGCAAGTGCGCCGGCGGGGTGCGCCAGCAGTTCTCCATGGAGGCCAACGTGCGCCTTCAGCGCATGTCGGTGAGGATGTTCGAAGAGTTCGAGCACGAGACGGGGCATGCAGCCGATTTCCGGCAGATCGGCTATCTCTTCGTTCTCACCCTGCCCCAGCACGTCGAGGATTTCCGCACCAACATGGAGATGTGGCATCGTGTCGGCCTCACCGAGGCTCGATGGGTGGATCCAGCCGAGGCGGCGCGAATGGTTCCAGTGCTCAACATCGACGATGTGCTCGGCTGCACGTTCTGTCCGACCGACGGAATCGCAAGCCCGGCCGATGTGACGATGGGCTACGCGGCCGCTGCCCGTCGCCTGGGCGCGCGAATGCGCGAAGGGGTGGAGGTCATCGGCGTGGATGTCTCCGCGGGCCGGGTCCAGGGCGTTCGCACGACGTCAGGCGACATCGCCACGCGGCTGCTGTTCAACTGCGCCGGGGCGTGGTCGTCCTCGATCGGCAGAACACTCCCATGACGGTCGACTTCCAGACCTCGCTGTATTTCCACCCCGAGGGCGATGGGGTTCTCATAGGCATGAGCGACCGCGAGGACCCGCCAGGCTACGGGACCGACGTGAACTGGGATTTCTTGGAGAAGATGTTCGAGCAGGCGGCCCGACGCGCTCCGGCGCTGGCCGGGGCGGGCATGAAGACGGCTTGGGCGGGGCTGTATGAGGTGACGCCTGATCACCAGGCCATCCTCGGACCTGTTCCGGAGCTCGAGGGTTTTTGGTGCGCCGCCGGGTTTAGCGGCCATGGTTTCATGCAGGCGCCCGCCGCGGCCCGGCTGCTGAGCCAGCTACTGCTCGATCACCAATCCGAGATCGACATCTCGCCGTTTGCTTTTGCGCGGTTTGCCAAGGGCGCCCTCGTGCATGAGAGGAACGTGATCTAGGTCTTTCTTTCGCGACCCTCACCCATAAATGGGAGAGGGGTGAGGACGACGATTTCGCCTTGTTTTTACGCCGTCTCCCTAGTGTTTAAAAGCCAGGGCCAGGATCATCAGGCCTAGGCCGCCCAGCAGCAGGACTGCTCCGCAGCCGATCTGCACCACCGTGTACACAATCCCGCCGGTGGCGGCGTACGTTTCCGGATACCGGCTCCTTCCGCGCCGCCTGCGTAAGGCCACGGCGATCGCGCCCATCCCCAGGAGGAAAGCGAACACTCCCAGGACGAACGGGCTGACAGTTGCTCCAACCACCGGCGCTCAGTATGCCGGGGATGTCCGGTTAGGATTCTGACGACGTGGCGAGGGTTCTTCTGCTCGGGTCAACCGGGTTTCTGGGGCGTGGTGTGGCGCACAAATTGCTCGACGCTGGGCATCAGCTGCGAGTGCTGGTGCGCGATCCGCTCAAAGCCGCCGCGTACAAGGTCCGCGGCGCCCAGGTCCTCGTCGGCGATGCGCTGAACCCAGCGGCTGTGCACCAGGCGGCTCAGGGGGTCGAGCACGTGGTGAGCCTCGTCGCGGTACGGCGCAACCATCCCCAGTCTTACCTAGCCGTCAACGTGGACGGACCTCGCATGCTGGGCGAGGCTGCCAAAGCGGCCGGCGTCAGCTCGGTCATCTACGTCAGCGTGATCGGCGCCAAGCTCGACCCGAAGTACAAGTACCTGACCTCGCGCTGGATGGGGGAGCAGGAGCTGGCCAAGACCGGGGTTGCCGGAACCATCCTGCGGTTTTCGCTGATCCTCGGGGAGGAAGGCGGGACGCTCGACTTCTTCGAGCGAACTGCGAAGTTCGGCCCCATGATCGTCATCCCGGGCACAGGACTGACTCAGTTCCAACCCATCCTTCGTGAGGACGCGTCCCGCTGCATCGTGGATACGATCGGAAGGGCGGACCTGCTCGGCAAGATCATCGAGCTGGGCGGCCCGGAGGTGCAATCGCCATGGAGACCCTGTTCAAAGATCCGCTCGTGACGCCTGACGAGATCCGCACGAGTGAGCTGCCAAACCTGGCGGAGGGCATCGACTCCGTCAGCACGCGTTACGGTTTTCGCCCGACACCCCCTAGCTCGTGGGCGCCACTCCACTGGAAGAAGAGCGCCCGGTAAAAACGTTGCTCTGTCGCGAGGCATTCTTGTCGATTCCAAGTTCGCCTGCAAGCAAATTGATAAATCCCATTCCGCGGGAGAGAGAGCAGCGGCGCTTGCCCGGCCGTGAGGCCGGGTCGGCTTTGCCGACGCCGCGATGAGAGGGAACCGTCAGGTTCCCTCTCATATCACGACTGTTAGAGCTTTTTTCGGGCTGCCGCTGCCCGATGAGCATCGTGCGCAGCTGGCCGCGTTTCTGGCCCAAAGCGGGGCGGCCGCGCCCCAATTTCGGTGGGTGTCCGCGCCGAATCTTCACCTGACCCTGCGCTTCATCGGAACCATCGAGCGCGAGCTCATCGGATCCATCGCGGACCGGCTCGCCGATTCGAGGCTGAGCAGCTTCGAGCTGGGGCTTGGCGAGCTGGGCACGTTCAAGCGGGGGCGGCTCGTCCGGGTGGCGTGGCTCGGTCTGACCGACGGCGTCGAAGCGGCAAAGGAGCTGGCCGGGCGGATCGAGGCGGAATGCGCGCGGGCCGGGCTCGAGGCGGAGCAGCGGCCGTTTCAGCCCCACCTCACGCTCGCTCGAGCCAGGAATCGATTCGGAGGAGTCTTGCCGCCGCTACCGCCCGCGCCGAGGCTGGAATCGTGGCGAGCGGACGAGCTGGTGCTCTACGAGAGTCGCCTCAGCCCGAAGGGCTCGATCTACCAGCCGCTACGAGTGCTGGCCCTGGAGTGAAGCGAGGCCGGCCTCGGCGCACTCGAGGTCCTGCTCGGGTTTCGCGCCGCTGACCCCCACGGCGCCGAGGACCCGGCCATCCATCTTGATCAGCGCCGATCCGAGGCCGGGGACGATCGGCATGCGGACCAACCGATCGGCGACGCTGAAGAGTCCGGGGCGGTCCTTCGCCACCTCCGCGAGTGCGGCGCCGTCCCTGTGCCACATCGCGGCTCCCACAGCTTTCGACTCCGCGATCTGCGGCGACACCGGAGGTGCGCCGTCCATACGACCCAGCGCGATGAGCAGGCTGCCTTCGTCCACGACCGCAACGGTGACGCGTACGCCGAGCTCTGCCGCCTTGGCGTGGGCGTGCGCGACGACGTTCTGTGCATCCGTGAGGCTCAAGCCCATTTGCAGAAAAAGTGTCGCACGCGCCGGCTTTCCGCATGGCTACTTCGGATAGGTTGGCAGCGAACTGACTTTCGCCCTTGCGCTTCATTTGGGCCCCATATACATTTGCCAACGGCCCCGAGGGAAACGTTCGAGGGGGCAGGAACAGGGCCGCAAGGCCATGTACCGGCTCTTGAGAGGCGATCCGTCGGGGTCATTTCTTTTTCCTGGCAAGCAACCGCCGCCCTCCGCGTTACCCTGCTCCGCATCATGACGGTTGCCCAGCGCTCCTCCCGGCGACCCGATGCCCGCCAGGCCGCCGTCGACATCTCCATCGTGATGCCATGCCTCGACGAGGTAGAGACGCTTGCGGTGTGCATCCAGAAGGCTCAGCGGGCTGTCGAGGAACACCACTTCGCGGCGGAGATAATCGTCGCCGACAACGGCAGCACCGACGGCTCGCAAGTCGTCGCCAAGGAGCTTGGCGTCAGGGTCGTCGCCGTCGCCCAAAAGGGATACGGAAGCGCACTGCGAGGCGGTATCGATGCGGCACGAGGCCGGTTTGTGATCATGGGCGACGCCGACGACAGCTATGACTTCACGGCCATTGCGCCGCTGATCGAAAAGCTGCGCGAGGGCTATGAGCTCGTGGTGGGCAATCGATTCGCTGGACGCATCGAGAGCGGAGCCATGCCGTGGTCACATCGGTGGATCGGCAATCCGGTCCTGACGTGGATCAGCCGCGTGTTCTTCAACACCCCCGTCGGTGACATGCACTGTGGCCTACGTGGTTTCCGCAAGGACGCATACCAGAAGATGCGATTGCGCGCGACGGGCATGGAGTTCGCGAGCGAGATGGTGATCAAGGCTTCGTTGAAGCACATGAAGATCACCGAGGTTCCTGTCACCCTGCGGCCTGACGGGCGGACGCGGCCACCGCATCTACGCACGTGGCGAGATGGCTGGCGCCACCTGCGTTTCATGCTGCTGTTCAGCCCGCGGTGGTTGTTCCTTTATCCCGGCATCGCGCTGCTGGCAGTGGGAGTGGCGCTCTCCATCCTGCTGATTCCCGGTCCAGTTCGTATCGGGTCAGCGCGGCTCGACATCCACACGCTGCTGGTGGCGGGCTTCCTGGCATTGCTTGGATACCAGCTGGTGCTGTTCGCGGTGTTCACCAAGATCTTCGCGATCCGCGAGGGCTTCCACCCGCCACATCCCATGCTCCAACGAATCTTTCATTACGTGACGCTCGAGGTCGGGCTCGCGGCCGGTGGCCTGATGACGCTCGTTGGCCTGGTTGCGCTGGTGATCGCGGTCGCCAGCTGGAGCGCGGTCGGGTTCGGCAACCTTGACCCGGCTCTCACGATGCGCG
>VBKD01000231.1 GCA_005888075.1 Chloroflexota bacterium | reverse complement strand
ACGCCATGCGCCAGATGTGCTCGTACTGACCAATCCCGCCGATTAGGCCGTAACCGTCCGCAACCAGCCGGTCGACAACCGCCTGGAGGTTTTCAACTTCAAAGCAAACGTTGCGCAGCCCCAGCTCGTTGGACATGGCGTCGGGCGATCCCGGTTCGTGGTTGGGCCGGACGAAGCTCGACAGCTCCAGCCCGGTTCCTCCGTCCGGCGGCCGCAGCATGACGATCTCGGAACGGGAGTTCGGTATGCCAATGATGGTGTCGACGAACTCGCCTTCCATGAACATCCTGCCCTCAACCTCGAGACCCAGCCCGACGAAGAACGCTGTCACCGTGTCTAGGTCCGCGACCGTGATGCCGACGTGGTCGAAGCGTCGAATACGCGACACGGGTGCCCTCCTCTGTTAGTCCGTCCGGTCAGGTTCGCGTTGCTGCCTCTTGCCTGCGACGTCCAGGTTAGTGTCCTCGGACTGACCAAGAAAGAGAGCGCAATCTGGGGCGCGCAACTTGCAGTCTTACAGAAGGTGGGCCGAGAACGGGCGTATGCCGGGTTCTGTGTCGGTGAGATCACCCCTGCCGGTCCTGAATACGAAACGACACCCAATGACAACAAGCGATTGCGAGCGACTGCGTACTGGATGCTTACTGGTACGCCCGGGGCGAGATACCCGACTCGCGCCCCACTCTGACAGCCACGTCAGCGCACGTCGACGCAGGAAACCTCAATCGCGTTGTTGCCGTAGCCCAGCCGGTTCCAGGGCGGCACATCGGGCTGCACGTTGCCCGCTGCGTCGGTCGCTCGGGCGCGCAGACTGTACCGCCCCGCCGTGGTCACCTTCCAATCGAACGACCACTCCTGCCACTGATACGGGCCCTTCGGGTGCTCGAGCTCCGTCGCGTGCCAGTCACCCTCGCCGGTGAAGCAGACGTGAACGTGCGTCACCGGACCGGTGCCCGACCACGCCTTTCCACGCACGGTGTGCGTTCCGGCGGCGATGGTCGCGCCGGGAAGAGGATCGGTGATGCGGGCGCGCACGCGTATCAAGGCGACGGGTTCGTACGGTCGATCCGCCCACTCGTAGATGTAATGGCCGGTCTGGAACTCGCCGACGTGCGGCTCCGTCGAGACATCGATCCGTTTCAGCCATTTCACCGACGCGACGCCGTACCAGCGGGGCACGATGAGCCGAAACGGCGCGCCGTGGTCGGGACTCAGCGGCGCGCCGTTCATCTCGTAGGCGATCAGAATCTCGGCCGCCGGATCGGCCGCGTGCGCGAGCGCGAGCGACCGCACGAAGGTGATGTCCTGGAACTGGTAGTAAGTGCCGTGGTCGGCGCCCTCGAACTTGACGTCGACGGCGCCGGCAGTCGGGCGCGCCTGCTCCAGCACCTCATGCAGGAAGACACCCTTCCAGCGAGCCGTCGAGATCGCGTAGCTGCCCCAGGGCTCACCGACCGGCAATGGGTACTGTCCGAGGCGCCCGTTACCAGCGCACTCCAGCGTGACGACTCGCTCGGCCGACGGCATGGCATGCAGGTCGTCCAGTCTCAGCGTCCTCCCGTTCTCGACCGCGCCGCCGACCTCGAGGCTGCCGTCGTGTGGAGGCAACGGGAAGTTGCTGCGGACATAGTGGAGGCGGGTCGGTGTGACATCTCCCACCAGTGCCTCCGGAGGTGCTTCTGCATTGAACGGTTCCGCTTGGATCATCGTGAGGGCCGCTCGCGCTTCCTTCAGGGTGTGTGCCATGGCCAGGTCGTCACCTCCTCGTGGTGGTTGTGGGCCGCGGGTCGCATCAGTAGTCGGGATCCTGGAAGGTCGGCTCCCGGTCTTCGTTGAAGGCGGCGATGCCCTCGAAGCGGTCTCGATGCACGGCCGAGCGCCAGTGCGCCTCCGTCATGATCGCGACGGCCTGCTCGATCGGCTCCCCCTCGCCCATTCGAACGGCTCGCTTGACTGCCTGTACCGCCGTGGGTGAGTTACTCGCGATCTTCTCAGCGATATGGCGCGCCCGGTCCACGAGCTCACTTTGCGGGCAGATCTCGTTGACCATTCCCAGCCGATACGCCTCCTGCGCGGTGATGGGGTCCCCCGTCATCAGCATCTGAAGCGCCTTACCCGGCGGCAACGCCCGGGGAAGCAGGGCTGGCGAGCCGCCACCGGCGGCAAGGCCGATCATCGCCTCGGGCTGGCCGAAGGTTGCATTCTCGGATGCGATGATGAAGTCGGTGGTCTGGGCGAGCTCGGAGCCGCCACCGTAGGCGATCCCGTTGACGGCTGCGAAGATCGGCTTCCTCAGCTGGCGCAACGTGTAGAGGGTGCGATCGAAGTCCTGGCGCTGCCGCAGCCATCCCTCCTTGGTCATGTCGTGGCGCTGGCGCAGGTCGCTGCCGACGGAGAAGGCTCTGTCACCGGCTCCTGTGATGATGGCGACACGGACGGCCGGACGAACCGCGATCGTCTCGAGGACTTCCGTCAGGCGCACCCCCATCTCCGTCGTGATCGCGTTGTCGGCGTGCGGGCGGTTAAGGGTGATGACGGCCACGCGCTGGCCAGAGAGGTACTCGACGAGCACTGGCTGATCGGGCTCCGCCAGTCCGGACGGCGGAGGACCGAAGTCAAGTGCCTTCCAGCGGTCGGTCGTGGGGTTCGTTCGCACGTCGTCCTCCTTTTCTGGATTCATGGCAGTCAGGTCTCCAGGTCGGCGAGCCAGCGCAGTCCTCGCATGCCTGGCGCAAAGAAGTACTCCCCGCCGCGGGTGACGACAAAGGGCGGCAGGCTCTGCATCCGGCGTCGGATCGGCCGCTGCGGGATGGTGAACACGCCGGATCCGTCGTTCGGCCCCACGAGCGGGTCCTTCTCGCCCGGTGCGCCGATGAAGATGCCGTCGTTCAACCACTGCGTTTTGACGAACTCGAACTGGCGCTTGAGGTGCGCACCGGCGAATATGAAGATGATGCCCCTGTCGACACCGTCGTCCTCGAGGACGCCTTCTGGCAGCACCGGGCCGTAGCTGGTGCCGCGCCGGATTATGCGGTGCAGGCGAACGTCGACACTCATCTCGTGGTCGAGCGCGTCTCGAGGGTTCGCGCGTCGCGCGTGGGCGCCGGCCGGGCATTTGAACCCACGAAGGTCGTCCCCGTAGAAGAAGTCGTTGTTGCGGGCGGGGTCCGCGCCGAGCTCGGGATCGTTTCGGTCCGGGGAGAGCGCGAGCGGAGCGCCGCTCTGCCAGCGCCCGACCATCTTCGCGCCGAGCAGGATCTCCTCCTCGCGGCCAGAGGCCTTGGCTCGGAGGTACCGCCGGTAGGCCGCGACTCGCGTGCGCAGCTTTCGAAGGACGACGTATGTGCCGTTCCGGCCAAGAACCTCGGGGGTCGGCATGGGCGGCAGGCTTCCAGTCTCGTCCGGATAGCCGAGAACGAACTCGCCTGCCTTGATCGGCCTCTCCCTCGGGTTCGAGGCGCGGACTCCGCTCCCTTCCACCGCCGGCTGGCCGATTCCGTCCTTGAAGCCGAAGGAGGTGCGCCCCGTTGGGAGCTGGTAGCAGTCTTGGCGCCAGATCACTTCAACTCCGGGCAGCTCTTGGTCGGCGCGACGTGCCCTCTCCAGGACCGCCTGCAGCCGCGCGGCGTCGGGCGATAACGCCGCCACTGCGACGTGGACGTGGGGGCTTCCGAGCGGCTTCTCCCAGGCGGCCGGGCTGCTTTCCCCGACATCTCCCAGCTCGGCCGCGCGTGCCGCCATACCCTGCCGGAACTCGGGCGCGAAGCTGTCGAGCGAGCCCTGCGGCACGCCCAGCGCCTTCAGGCCCTGATAGGTGAACGCGACGGTGATCCAGGCCTCGGGAGCCTGGTCAGATGAGGGCCGTCCTGAGTTGACGATCGGATGCAGCCGCCTCACGAGCTCCCGTCCCGCCCAACGGTCATCGATGCGGAGGAGGAGGTAGGCGCCGACGTAGGGCGACGGCCGTTCGTGAAGCACCCCGCCCTGGATGTCGTCGAGCTCGAGGCTCATGCCTGAAGTCGCGCTCACTGGTTCACGGACCTGACGCCTCGTGCTGCACGGGAGGCTCGGGAGGATCTGGATTCGGCGGCGCCAGGTAAGGGAACGTGCGCGACGCGGGCATCGTCGCCTGGTCCACGCCGTCGCGGATCTTGGGCCCGTTCCCGGCGTTGATAAGCAGAGTGAAGATCGTGTCCATCACATCGTCGTTCAGGGCCCGCCCCCCGCAGGTCTGGTGTGCGCGAGCCCCACGTGTGGCGAGCTCGATCTCGAGGAAGGAGCCCTTCTCGACGTATGGCTTTGTGACGTCCACGATCAGGAAGTCCGCGAGCACCAGCTCGGTCAGCGGGTGGTCACCGGCTTCGGCTGCAGGCCAGTCCTCCTTGCCGTCAAGTCGAT
>VBKD01000127.1:918-13595 GCA_005888075.1 Chloroflexota bacterium | reverse complement strand
GACGTCGCCCGCGCGGTGGATCACGACCCGAGCGCCGACGTAGACGCCCTTTTCATTGACCTGCGCCTCGTTGTGCATGGTCACGTTGCGGACCGTGACCCCGCCGACGATCACCGGCTTGAGATGGGCGACCGGAGTCAGCACACCCGTGCGGCCGACGTAGCAGGCGATCTCCTCGACCTCCGTCTCCGCCTGCTCAGGCGCGTACTTGAAAGCGATCGCCCACCGCGGCGATCGCGCCACGAATCCCAGCTCGAGCTGCTGCCCGAAGTCGTCGACCTTGACGACCATGCCGTCGATCTCATACTCCAAATCGTGGCGATGGCGCTGCCATTCGGAGTGGTACTCCATCACCTCTTCGATGGAGTGCAGCCTCCGGCGGTGCTTGTTGACTCGGAAGCCCATCTGCTCGAGCGCCGACAGGACGTCCCACTGCGATCGCGTATGGCCCGCGGGATCGAGCATGTACATGAAGGTCTGCAGGTCGCGGCTCGCGGTGACGTTAGGGTCGATCTGCCGCACGCTGCCGGCCGCGGTGTTGCGCGGATTGACGAAGCGCGCCTTGCCGGCGGCCTCCATCTCGCGATTGAGCTTCTCGAACGCCACGATGGGAAAGTAGACCTCGCCTCTCACCTCGAACACGTCGGGCAGCCCCGCCCGAGGCTCGATAGTGAGCGGCACACTCCGGATCGTGCGGATGTTGGCCGTGACGTCCTCGCCCACGGTGCCGTCGCCTCGTGTGGCCGCGCGCTGGAGCCGGCCCTTGGCGTAGGTGAGGCTGATCGCCAGGCCGTCGATCTTGAGCTCCGCGCAGTACGTCACCTTGTCGCCGACCGCGCCGCGCACGCGTTTGTCGAACGCGCGGATCTCTGACTCGTCGAAGGCGTTCTGCAGGCTGAGCATGGGCGACCGGTGGCGGACCTTGGCGAACTGGTCGGACGCCTCTCCACCGACCCGCTGCGTCGGCGAATCCGGTGAGATCAGATCTGGCCTGGCTTCCTCGACCTGCCGCAGCTCGATGAACAGCGCGTCATATTCGGCGTCCGAAATCTCAGGCTCGTCGAGGACGTAATAGGCATGCTCGTGGCGGCGGATGAGCTCCCGTAACTCGTCCACCCGAACCGCCGGATCAACCGTCTTCTTGCGCTTGCTCACTTCGTCAGGGGCGCCAGCATGCCGCTCAGGATCTTCATGCCGGCCTTGTCGAACTTGATCACGAGCTCCTCATCGGTGCGGGTGAGCGTGCTCTTGACGACCGTGCCCGCGCCGAATGCCGGGTGCATCACCCGGTCACCGCTGGCAAAGCGTTGCACCGGAGGCGGGGCCGGCGCGGATTCCACCTGACGCTCCATGAAGCGCTCCTTGTAGCCCTGGCGCGGCGGCGCGATCGGCGCGCTGCCTCGAGGCGCGCCGAGCAGGGACTGCGGGATATCGGTCAGAAATCGGCTCGGGAACGCGGGCTGCGAACGACCATAGAGGTGGCGCCGAAACGCACAGCTGAGATACAGCCGGTCCTTCGCGCGCGTCATCCCGACGTAGCAAAGGCGGCGCTCCTCGGCCATCTCAGTCGACGCGCCCACCGCAGATGGGTTTTCCTCGCGCTCGTCGAGCGCCCTCTGGTGAGGGAGCAGCCCTTCCTCCATGCCGACCATGAAGACCACAGGGAATTCCAGGCCCTTGACCATGTGCAGCGTGATGAGAGTCACGCCTTCGCCGTTCTCGTCGTAAGCGTCCACGTCGGAGACCAGCGCGACCTCGGCCAGGAAATCTTCGAGGCCCTGGGCCGGCTCCCGGTCGTCGAAACTTTCAGCCAGGCCGCGGAGCTCGTTGATGTTCTCCAGCCGCGCCTCCCCCTGGGGCGTCCCGTCCAGGTAGTGCTGGCGCAAGCCAATCACCTCGACCACGTGGTCGAGCAGCTCGCTGGGGCGCAGCACGCCCATGGTCGAGCGGATGGATTCGATCTGAGCTCGGAATGACATCAGGGGACCGACGGCCGCTCGCGGAATCCCCGGCAGGCGCGCCGGTTCGGCGAGAAGCTTGAGGATGTCCGATTCGCCCTGACGCGCAAAGGCGTTGATCGCCTCGACGGTGACGTTGCCGATCTTTCGGGGGGGCACAGACACGATGCGACCGAAGCTCAACGCGTCCTGGGGGTTGAAGCAGAAGCGAAGGTACGCCACGACATCCTTGACCTCGCGCCGCTCCCAGAAACGGATGCCGCCGACCAGGCGGTAAGGGATGCGGCGGCGCGCGAGGACGTCCTCGAAGGCTCGGGACTGCGCGTTGGTGCGGTACAGGACCGCGAAGTCCGAATAGCCGCGACTCTCCGTCTTGCGCAGGCGTTCGATTTCGTCGGCGACGAACTCCGCTTCCTCGATCTCGTTGTAGGTCTGGGTCGCCAGCACCTTCTCGCCCCCCACTCGCTGCGTCCACAGCCGCTTTTCCGCGCGTTCGGGGTTGCTCCGGATGACGTTGTAGGCCGCATCGAGGATCGCCTTGCTCGATCGGTAGTTCTGTTCCAGATGGACGACGTGCGCGTCGGGATAGTCCTTGCGGAAGTCCAGGATGTTGCGGACGTCCGCCCCGCGAAAGCGGTAGATGGACTGGTCGTCGTCGCCGACGACCGCGACGTTGCGATGCTCCGCGGCCAGCAGGTTGACCAGCACGTACTGCGCGCGGTTGGTGTCCTGGTACTCGTCGACCAGCACGTGTCGGAACCGGTCGCGCCACTTGGCGAGCGCCTCCTCGTCGGTGCTGAGGAGCTCGGCGAGCTTCATGATCAGGTCGTCGAAGTCGAGCCCGCCCGAGCGTCGAAGCACCTCCTGGTAAGAGTCGTAGACGCGGCGCACGATCTCGTCCTGGTAGCTGCGATTGGGATAGTCCGCGGGCCGCTTCAGCTCGCTCTTGGCTTGCGATATGGCCTGGCTCAAAGCGCCGATGGGATAGCGTTTGGGATCGAGTCGCAGCTCATCAAGGACCCGCCTCAGCGCGGCGCGCGTGTCGTCCTCGTCGAAGATGACAAAGCTCGGGACGATGCCGATCCGCTGCGCCTCCCGGCGCAGGATCTTCACAGCGGTCTGGTGAAACGTGCCGACCCACATCTTCTGGGCCGGTTCGCCGACCAATGTCTCGACACGCGCCCGCATCTCGCGCGCCGCCTTGTTGGTGAATGTCACCGCGAGGAGCCGGTCGGGCCAGACCCGATGTGATCCGATCAGGTAGGCGATGCGGGTGGTCAGGACGCGGGTCTTGCCGCTGCCCGCGCCCGCGAAGATCAGCAGCGGGCCGTCGCCGTGCGTGACGGCTTCCTGCTGGGGCGGGTTCAGCGTCGCGAGCAGGGCATCGAGCTTGGCCTGGGGGGAGTCAGCGGAAACCACGGGGAATCGAGTTTACCCAGGGCAGGGCCGGCCCACGACATCACCCCTTTTGAGGTGGAGGGAAATCGCAACCCTTGACGTTATGCTCCTCGTGCCCTTGGCCCGTGAAGCTGATCTAGGCATACGAGATCACCTGCTTTACGAGCTCGCGCGAGACCTGAGTTCGTCGCTCGAGCTCGACGTTGTGCTGCGCAAAACGATGGACCGCACCATCACCCTGATGCGCGCCTCTCGTGGCTTCATAGTCCTCGTCGAGCCTGAGACGGGAGCGCTCCTCGTGCGCATGTCGAGCGGTGAGTCTGACCCTCTGAAGGTGGGTGAGTTCCTTGGCTCCCGCACCGTGATCGAGCACGTGGTCCAGTCTGGCGATGCCGTCGTGACCACCGATGCGAGCCTCGACGACCGCTTCAAGGGCCACCAGTCGGTCATCATCCAGAACCTTCGCTCGATCATCGCGGTACCCCTGGTGACCAAGGGCAAGGTCATCGGCGCCGTCTACGTCGACAACCCTTTCCGGGCTGCCATCTTCGAAGAGGCAGACAAGGAGTTCCTGCAGGCCATCTCCGACCTGGCCGCCATCGCCATCGACAACGCCCGCCAGTACGAGCTGTCTGAGTTCATGCGCCACCTGTTCGAGCTGCACGTGAACAAGCAGGTCACCGACTACGTCCTCGCGCGCTCAGTCCGCAGCTCCATGTTCCTGCCCGGGGAGCGTCGAGAGGTGACCATCCTCAACTCGGACATCGCCGGGTTTTCGCGCTTGTCCCAGACCCTGGACGCTCGGGAGCTGGTCATCTTCCTGAACGAGTATTTCCGCCGGATGATCGACGTGGTGCTCGAGCACGGGGGCAATATCGACAAGTTCCAGGGCGACGGCATGCTCGTCTGCTTCGGCGCCCCCAACCCGATGCACGACCACGCCGAGCAGGCCCTCAAGGCCGCGCAGGCGATGATCCACGAGATCGACAACCTGAATCGCGAGCTGATCGGCGCCGGCCGGGTGGCGATCTCGGTCGGGATCGGCCTGGACACGGGCGACGTGATCGCCGGGCATGTGGGATCGCAGAAGCGGCTCGAGTTCACGCTGATCGGCGTCGCCGTGAACAACGCCGCCTACCTGTCCAAGGTGCGGCCGGCCAAGGTCCTGATGTCAGAGGCGACCCGGGACCGCCTGCCCGGGCACGTGGTGGTCAACAACGCGGCGCCCATGCTCCTCAAGGGCGCCCACACGCCCCAAGCGATCTACGAGCTCGAAACTACCGTCTTGAGCGATTAAGAGTGCGAACCTCCCCACCAGCTGGGGAGGTCGCCGGCAAAGCCGGCGGGTGGGGACAAACTCTTCGGCCTACTGACGAAGAGAGAATCTCCCACCCAACGGAAGGTCCCTTCTAGATCAGCCGGTGCAGCTCCATCGACCAGGTCCGTAGTGGCTGTACAGCCAAGCCGCAGCCTGGGCGTTGGCCACCGGGTCGAAGGGCGACTGGCTCGCCCACGGCGTCCCGGCCCACGTGCTCGGCATGAACTGGAACAGTCCCGCGGCCCCGCTCGACGAGTTCACCGAGTTCGGGTGATACCGGGATTCGCAGTAAGCCACATTCAACGCCCACTGAACCGCCCTCTGGCCGAGCGGGCTGAAGGCGTCCGTGATGATCTTGGCGATATTCGGGGGCGGCGCCCCGTGGTTGCTCAGCGACGAGATCCAGGCCGCTTGAGCCTCGGCGGCGGCTTGCGCCTCCTCCTGGGCCTTGTACGTGGCGAGGCCTTGCTGAAGCTCCTTCGACAAGGCCTCCGCCTGGGCCATCTGGGCGGCCTGGGTGTGTTGGGTCCGGGTCTGCTGAACCACGGACAGACGGTCGAAAGAGCTCAGCTGGGTCACGGCGGCTGACGCGGACTTCACGGGCGGCGTGTCCATCCGCGGCAGGATTACGGTGGCGAGAATCACGACCCACACGAAAACGGCGCGAAATAGTGGTATCAACCTTGACGCTCCTCCTCAGGGACTGCCCCACCCCGGGGCGGACTACGAAACTGAGCGCGATAGCGACGTGGGAGGAGCGGCTCAGCGGTCGAAGAAAGGCACCTTAGCACATGCCCGGCGGCGTTCCGTCGCCGTTGACCCTTTTAAGCCGGCTGAGCGGCCTGGGTCGAGGCGGCCACCCTGTGGGCGGTCACCGGCTGGGCAAAGCCCTTCAATTCGAGTTCAACGGGCTCAGAGGCGATCCCCTGCTCGCGGAGCCAGTCTCCGACCCGCCGGTAAGCCTCCTCGCTCAAGGTGACCTCGCCGGCCTGTGATCGCGCCTGCAGCCTGGACGCCAGGTTGGTCGCCTCGCCGAGGACGCTGATGTTCGAGGATTCCGCCAGGTTGCCCACCACGGCGGGACCGACAGCGATGCCCGCGCCCACCGGGAGGCCGGCGAGAGCGGCTTTGTCGATGATGGCGATCGCGGCGCGCAACGCCTGCATGGCGTGGTCGACGCTCTGACCGGAGACGTTGAAAGTCGCCATGATGGCATCGCCCGCGAACTTGTCGACTATGCCGTGCCTCCGCCCCACCTCCTGCGCGGCCCATCGCTGCAGCGTGGCGATGCGATCCGTGAGGCCGGCCGGCTCACTCTGCCCCGCCATCTCCGTGTAGCCGCGCACGTCGGCGAAGAGAACCGACACCATCCGCTCGCCGGTGGCGACGCGCCGTGCGGCCGGCATGTCGTCCCTACTTTGGGCGGAGGAGCCGATGTCCACGCCGAGCCGGGTGGCGGTATCCCGCGCGAGCTTGGCCGCCAGGAGGGCGCCCGCCGGCTCCGCCTCCTCGACGATGGCGGCGAGACCCTGCCGGGCGGCTTCGATGTCCCCGGAGCGATATTCCGCCTCCGCCAGGGCGCGCTCGAGGTGCCAGCAATCCAGAAGCAGACCTCCACGCCTGAAGACCGCATCAGCCTGCTTCAGGAGATCGACGGCATCGTCTTGGCGTCTGAAGCCGCCCCAGCCACATCCCCAAGCGCCAGGCGGCCGCGTACCCGGGCCGCGGTGTCGTAGATGCCGTCCTGCGAGTCCACCCGGCTGGACAGCGGCGGCAGAGCTGAAGCCGCCTCCTCAGCTCGCATGTTCTCGGCCAGCGCCTGCGCGAGAAGTACGGTGGCGCGCCAGACCATCTTTTGGTAACCCGCATCCCTTGACCTTTGGACCGAGGTGCGAGCCAGATCGATGGCCTCGACCACCCGCCCTCGTGCCAGTCCAAGCAGCCCCCTCACATACAGCGGCCACTCGTCCGCTGTATGACCGACCGCTCCAAGGCGATCGAACCAGATGTTCACCTTGTCAACCGCGCCCAGGTGGATGGCTTCCCACGTTGCGTTGTAGACGGCGTTGCCGATCTGAAATCGGTAATGGCCTGCCACCGAGGCCTGGTAGCTCTCCTCGAGGTGGGCGAAGCCGGCCTCGACCTGCCCCAGGCCAAGCTCAGCTCCGGCCATGAAGATGAGGGACCACGCTCTGGCGAGGCCCGCGCCGGCAGCTTCCGCCGTTGCAACCCCTCGCGTCGCGTAGTCCAATGACGTCACGAGATCGGAATTGAAGCTGGCCAGGCCTGACAACCTCACATACGCGATGGCAAGCGCCTCGCTCGGACCGGCAGCTTCGAGCACACCGCGGGCCTTCTGGAATTGCTCCTCCGCCAGGTCCGACCGCAACAGCTCCCACCAGCAGCGTCCCAGCATGACACGATAGCCCGCGGCCTCCACGTTCAAACCGGCAGACTCGAGGTCCGGGATGCCCTGCTCGAGCAGCCGCCTTGCATTGGCCGACTCGCTGTTGTTCCAGTAGGCATCCGCCGCCCGACACAACATGCGAGCGCGGTCCACCTGATCACGTACATGAGGCGACGCCCGCTCGAGGAGCTCGGCCGCATCCCGGTAGGCCAGGGCGCGCATGGCGTCGTCGGCCGCGGCGACGCACATCGCCACGGCTTCGTCATAGCGCCCCGCCATCAGCAGATGGTTGGCCAGATCCACCGCGACCCGGTCAGGACGCGATGCAAGGACGTCCGCCACCCTCGAGTGCAGCTGCTGGCGTCGGGGTACCACGAGGTCCTCGTAAACGGCCTCTCGCGTGAGGGCATGGCGGAATTGGTAGCGGCCTGAGGTGCGGTTCTCCTCTTCGAGCAGCTGCGCGGTGACGCTTGCTTCGAGCGCGGACAGCACAGCTGATTGATCGACTCCCGCGACGGCGGCGAGCGTCTCCAGGTCGAACGACCGGCCGATGGCCGACGCGGCGGACAACACGCCTACGTGCTCGCGGTCGAGCCGCTCGAGTCGCTGCAAGATCGTGTCTTGAACGGTCCGCGGTATCCGCATCTCGACCACCGATTTGCGGTCCCACCCCGTAGCACCGCGATATATGTCGCCGCGGTCGAGCGCGTCGCGCAGCATCTCCTCGAGCACGAATGGGTTGCCTTCGCTCCTCTCGCGCAGGAAATCGCGGAACTCGTCAGAGATCGACGCCTCATCGAAGATCGCGCAAACCATATCGGCGACCCTGGACGAATCGAGCGCCTCGAGCTCGACCATCTCGACCTGGCCGGAGCGACGCCAGCCCTGGATCGTCGGCAGCAGCGCGTGCTTCCGGTGGAGCTCGTCCGAGCGGTACGTCGCCACGATCAGCACGTTCGTCGAGCGAAGCCTGCGAGTCGCGTAGTCGAGCAGCTCACGCGTCGCGGGGTCGGCCCACTGCAGGTCCTCGAGGATCAAAAGCACAGCGCGCGACCGAGCTGCGTCGCGCAGCAAAAGAAGCATGGACTCGAACAGACGCAGCTTCGCCTGGGCGGCATCGCCCGTGTTGGTGGCGGGACGTCCCATCTGGGGGAACAGCTGGGCGAGCTCCTCCGCCGCGGATCCAAGGCGCTCGCGCAACGCTGCGATGTCCGTTGTCGCGAGGTAGTTCCCGATCGCTTCCAGGAACGGAAGGTATGGCAGGGACAGCTCGGCCTCGCTGCACCCGCCCGAGATGACGACGGAGCCGAGCCGGCGCGCACGCATGGCGAGGGCGCTGACCAGACGGGTCTTGCCCATCCCCGCCTCGCCCCCGACGATCACCACTCCGCCATCGCCCCGCAATGCCGCGAGCAAGGAGTCCTCCAGCCGGGAAAGCTCGGTGTCGCGGCCGACGAGGGTTGGGCACAGTACGCGGGCGACGGCCATGTGACCGGAGTCTAGAAGAGGTGGGTCAGCTGTTTGCGAAGCAATTTGCGCCCACCGGTTTCGGTGTAGACCGGCATCAGGTCTTTGACTCGGTCGAACGCGAGCTCGGTCAGCGCGGCCGGATCCTGGCCGGTGGTCGAGATCGCCTTACCGATCACGACCTGGACCCGCTTGCGAAACCAGAGGTCCTTTGTGCCCGACAGCCCGACGGGAATCACGGGCACTCCCGCTTTGATGGCGAAGTGGGCGAACCCCTTGTGGAAGGCCATGAGCCCACCCTCGGCCGGCCCATAGTTGCCTTCCGGAAAGATCGCGACCGCCCCTCCGACCGCCAGGCAGCGGTCGACGTGCTTGAAGAGCGATATGTCTCCGTGCCGCTCCCGTACGACCGGCACATAACCGCCGGTGGTGCGGACCAGCCACCACTGGAACTTGCGCGTGACAAGGATTGTGGGATCGGCGAGGAAGTGGAGCCGAGGCTCCACGGGAAACAGATAAAGGAGAGCGAACTCGTCTAGCCAGTTGAGGTGGTTGGCGATGACGACGTAGTTGCCGGACCGCGGGAGGTTCTCACGGCCACTTACGTCGAAGTTGAAACACAGCCGCAGCAGTGGAATCCCGATTCCCCTGACCATGCGGTAGGCGAGGTTCGCGCTCGGGCCGACTGGGAGCAGGTCCGCGGCCGGCAGCGCGGTGCTCGCCATCTCGATCTAGGCCGTGCTTGGGCTTCCCACCACGTGCTGCACCCGGTCCGCTGAACGGTCGAGCCCGAGCATGGCCCAGCCGTACCCGGCGATCCAGATGCAGTACACGATGGCGGCCGCCACGCTCGCCCCCCTTCGCGCGTCAGAGAGGTCCGTCCATGTAGTAAGGGTGATGGCAAAGAAGAGCACGCCTGTCGACACGCCAAGCGAATCAACGATCAAGCCGAACGGCTTGGCGCCGAAGCCCGTGGCTGAAGCAACCAGGATTGAGATGCCGATGAATCCGATCGGCCAAGCGGCCGATCCGATGTATGCGCCACCGGTAAGGACATCGGTGAGCGCCAGCAGCTGGATGACGATCAGCCATACCACCCCCACCACGCCCCAAAAGGCGACGAACAGGCCCCAGGCCGGCTTTCTCATGGGATGGGAGAACAGGCTTATCGCTACGGCCAGGAGGAGCACCGCCCAAACCATCAAGAACCAGCTCCGAGCCGCCGTCCAGCCGGCAAGCTGACTGCCAACTGCAGCCAGCAGGCTCAGCGCCGACAGATAAGACAGGACGGTTGCCCACGGCACCCGGTGGCGGACAGCCACCCCGAAGTTGATGACGGCCGGAAGCAGCAGGAGGATGAGGATGGTGAGCAGCCACGCTGACCAGCCGAAGATGAAGTTGAGAGCGACCATCGTCACGGCAACCAACGAGAGATATACGAACGTGACGGTCCAGCGCATGTCCGCGGCGAGGTTATCTCATCGGGGCTCGCGATGTGCGGCCGGCGATCTAAGACTCGATGGTCCACCACTGCAGCAAGCGGTTGTAGACACCAAGCGCGGCTTGGACCGCATGAATCGCGGTTCGCAAGTCGGCGGCATCGGTGCTCGAAAGCTTGCCGGCGCCGGCGTCGGCCTGAACCTCGTTGAGGAATGCGTTCAGCTGGTTGTTGGCGGCGGTCGTGTTACCGCGGCCAAGAGCGTCAATCGCGGCCTGCAGCTTGGCCGTCAAGCTGTTCTTCTGTCCGGCGTTGAGCGTTGTGATCCCCTGCACGCGCGCTGAGATGGCGGCGAGGGCCTGCTGCGGTGTCTGAACCAAAACGCGAGCGGTCGTCTGGCCTGCGGCGCCATCGTCATCGTTGACCGTCAAGGTCACGTTATATGTGCCCGCGGCGGTGTAGGTGTGCGATGTGGAAAATGCGGCCGTGCCTCCCGGACCGTAGCTCGATTTGCCGGCCGGCGTACCGTCGCCGAAGTTCCACGAAACCACGTGCGAGTCCATCACGCCTGGGTCGGAGAAGCTGCCGGCGAAGGTGACCGACTCCTGGGCGGTGAGGACAAGAGGCGCGGACGCCGTAACGCGGTCGATCTTCGCGGTCGGAGCAACGTTCGTGCCCACCACCGTGAATGAGGACGTGCCGCTCATCGCGCCGTCGTCGGTCGCCCGGAGCGTCGCGACGTAAGTGCCCTCGTCATTGGGCGTGAAGTTGAACGAGCTACCCAAACCGGTGGCGAACGGCGAGCCGTCCTTCGTCACGGCCCAGGAGTATTTGAAGGCAGTGTCAGCTGCAGCCGGGCTTGTGGCGGAGGCGGTGAGATCGATCGGTGTGCCCTCGGGGCTCGAGGGGGGATCGTTCGTGATGACCGCCGTTGGGGCGACCGCGATGACGGTCACGGTGAAGGTGGTGGTAGCGGTGAAGCCGTGTCCGTCATCCGCCGTGAGATTCACGGTCTGGGTTGGCGCCTCGTCGGACGCGGGACCGGTCCAGGTCCAGGTGCCGCCCGCCGAACCGGTCTTCGTGAGGGTGCCTGATGACGCGGTGATGGTTACGGTGTCGCCGTCGGGGTCGGAATAAGACCCGGTGTTGGTGGGCGGGGTCCCTTCGGTCACGGTGATGGCTGGGCTGTTTGCCGTCAGCGCCGGCGCCTGGTTGGTGTTGGTCGCTACCCATGTCTTGAACGCGAAGTCCTGGCCGTAGCTCGGGTCGGAGAACCAGGTACAGCCGAAGCAGCTGATATAGAGCTGGCCGCCCGGATAGGCGTCCAGCCACGAGCTGTCGTACCAGTTAAGGCCGCCGGCGTACACCTGGACGACGATCGCGTAATTGGTGTCAGCCGTGATCGGGACGCCAGGGTTGAAGAGAAAGTCGTGGAACTGCCTGCTGCCCCCACTGAACGAGCCCCGGAACGTGGTCGATCCCAGGATGGTGCCGCTGGGCGTTCCGCCGGCGGCGACGGTCTCGATCCCGACGTCCAGGATGGTGAAGCCATACGGGGTGTCCGAGGCCAGCGAAACGCGATCGAGCTGTCCTGTCATGCCGGCCGTGAAGGTCTGCGCCATGACACCGAACTGGTCGAAGCTATAGGTCAGCGTCTGGGCCTGGTCTTGCGTGTCCGTCGCGGCGCGGGCGGGGATGGCCGTCGAGAGCGAGACTCCCGCGACGAGCAGGGCCGCGAGCGGCCATCTGCTCCAGCGGGAGCGCCATCCGACACCACTCCGTAACGGAGGTTCCATTGCCGGATGTGACGCACTCGACGGGCAAACCCTGCGTCAAGATCAGAATCAACTCGAATGCACCGCGCCGGCAGCCTTTCGTGGCGAATGTTCGTCCTTTGGCAGGGCATCAAAACCGCTCTTGGCCCGGCGCGACGTCCGATTGCGGTGCTTCGCGCCTACCCGGCGGAGCCGGTCTGGCGCCGTGTGTGGCACCGCTTCAAGCCGCCGCCTCCTCCGCCTCCGCCCCGGCAGTTCACACCACCACCGTGGTTCACGGACCCGGACGACGAGCTCGGCGTGTCGGTGCCCGTCCGCCAGGTCCTCTTCTCGGCACCTGAGGTGTCCCTTGCCATGATCGATTGCGTCGCGTATTCGACAGGTTTCCGGTTCTCGCTCGCGATGCGCAGCAAGCACGATGTGAATGCGGGTTTGATGGGCTTTGGCCCGCCCTCTTCCAGACCGTTCGATGAGGAGCAGTTCCGGTTTGGAGTCAGGTTCTCGGACGGACGCGAAGGCTCGAGCAGCCTTCATCGCCCGCCGGGCGGTGTGATGGCGTATTTCCAGGCGATCCAGGAAGGACGTGAGCCGGAGGTGCCCGCCGGGCCGGTCGTCAGCCCTCGAGGCGGCGGAGGCGGCGGCAAGAGATGGGAGTTCACATGGTGGGTGTGGCCGCTGCCCCCGGACGGTCCGGTGACCATCACATTTGAATGGCCGGCTCGCAACATCACGGCCGCGAGCGGCGAGGTCGACGGCGCGGCGATCCGCCAGGCGGGAGAAACCAGCACGAAACTCTGGTGACTCTTCGCGGTCACGGTCTCGGCCCATGTGTGCGGGATGCCGCAGGCACGCGGGCCTGCCCACGAGCTGAAGACGAGGCCGAGTGGTCGAGGGCAAAAATTTGGTGCCGCGCCGG
>VBKD01000127.1:0-776 GCA_005888075.1 Chloroflexota bacterium | reverse complement strand
TCGAACCATGGACCATCGGTTTAAAAGCTCGTTCCAACCTCGGCCGAACGCCCGCTCGGGGCTCCCTGCGTATTGGATTCTCAGCACCGCGGCTCCCCGCGGCTCCCCGAGCCGCCTCGGCTTGGCCCCGCCAAATGGCTATACGGCGTGGCCGCAGGCCCCTTGTGCATCAGCCACGGAACTGGTTCGAGATGATCAGGTTGAAGAGGAAACAGATAAAGCAGCCTAAGCCGTTGCCTATAAGCGAACAGGCGCGACGGACGCATCATCGCGGCGTTGAACGCTGTGACGGAGTCTTCCCGGGCGTCATCGTACTTATCCCCTGACGATCGTTCGGCCATGAACGCAGCCAGCGTGCCCTTAAGTGCCCGTCCCTATCAGCGGGACGTACTGTGTCCCGCCCAACCCATCGTTGGTGAAGGTCACCGAAGCGCTTAATGGCCCGGTGCTCTGTGGCTTGAAGTAGACGCTCACCGAACAGCTGGCGCCCGGTGCCAGCTTTGCCCCGGGGCAGGACGTGGACTCGATCGCGAAGCTCCCCGGATTGGCCCCAGTGAGCGACAGCTGGCTGATGGTCAGGGTTGCGTTGCCAGTGTTCTGCACTTTGATGTTGAACTTGGTCTTGGCGTTGACCTTCACCGAACCGAAGTTGAACGACGACGGCGTGGCCGTCAACTTGCCGTCCAGGCCGGTCACGCTGAGGGCGACCTTCTGAGGTGAACCCGGCGCGTCATCGGTGATCTGCAGCGTTCCTGATCGCGGACCGATGGTATCGG
>VBKD01000126.1:3561-13193 GCA_005888075.1 Chloroflexota bacterium | reverse complement strand
TCAGCAAGGTGGCGATCGCCTCCACAGCGCCGGCCGCGCCGAGCAGGTGACCGATCATCGATTTGGTGCTGCTGATCGCGACCTTGTAAGCATGGTCGCCCAGCGCGATCTTCAGCGCCTTGGTCTCGCCCGCGTCGTTGAGCTGCGTCGACGTGCCGTGCGCGTTGACGTAGTCGATGTCGCTCGGGCCGATGCCTGCATCCTTCATGGCGAGCTTGACCGCCATGGCAGGAGCCTCGCCCGTCTCGTCTGGGGCGACCTGGTGGTATGCGTCACAGGTGGTCGCGAATCCGAGCACCTCGCCGTAGATCCGCGCGCCGCGGTTCATCGCATGCTCGCGTGACTCCAGCACCAACGTGCCCGCTCCCTCACCAGGCACGAAGCCATCGCGGTCCCGGTCGAACGGCCGGCTCGCCTTTTCTGGTGCATCATTGCGGGTCGACAGCGCCTTGATGGCA
Organism: Chloroflexota bacterium; assembly: GCA_005888075.1. GTDB lineage: Bacteria > Chloroflexota > Dormibacteria > Dormibacterales > Dormibacteraceae > 40CM-4-65-16. The sequence goes on along the minus strand of VBKD01000126.1, from coordinate 12,735 downwards.
TTGAAGGAGGCGATGCCGACCTCGCAGAGCGATGCCTCCGTGCCGCCCGCGAGCATCACGTCCACGTCGCCGCGCTGGATCATTCGGGTGGCGTCGCCCAGCGTGTGCGTGGAGGCGGCGCACGCGGTCGTGACCGTGGTGTTCGGGCCGCGCAGGTGGAACTGCATCCCCACCGAGGCCGCCGCCATGTTCGGGATGATCATCGGGGCGTAGAGAGGATTGAGGCGTCCTTTGCTGGCGAAGGAGATCGCACCCGTTGTCATCTCGACGAAACCGCCGATTCCAGTTCCCATTGCCACTCCGACCCGAAAGTTGTCTTCCTTCTCGAGGTCGAGCCCCGAATCGGCGAGCGCCATCCCTGATGCCGCGACAGCCAACTGGGAAAAGCGCGCCATGCGCTGGGCGGCTTTGCGGTCCATGTATTTCTGCGGCTCGAAGTTGGGGACCTCACAGGCGAACTTCGTCGGCAGCCGATCGGTCGAATAGGATTCGGCGTTCCGCGCCGTGCTGCGGCCCTCGATCAGACCGTGCCAGTACTCCTCGAGGTCCTTGCCGAGCGGATTGACCGTGCCCATCCCCGTGACGACGACGCGCACGCGGCCATTGGTCATGCCCTTCCCACCTCCGCTCGAATCTTACCCACGAGGTGACTTTCGATCGCATCGCGGGTTACCCGGATGGCGTTCTTGATCGCCCGGGCGTCCGAGCGTCCGTGTGCCACGACGGCGACGCCATCGATCCCGAGCAGGGGAGCGCCACCAAACTCGCGCCAGTCGATACGGGCGCGAAGCTGGCGAACGCGTGGCCGGATCAGGAGACCGCCGATCTTGCCGGACCAGGTCTTGGGGATTTCGTCGCGGAGGTTGCGAAAGAGGAAGTCGGCCGTCGCCTCCGCCATCTTGATCGCCACGTTGCCGACGAAACCATCGGCCACGACGACGTCGGCGCGGGCCGCGAAGACATCCTTTGGTTCGACGTTGCCGACGAAGCCCGGCATCACGCCAGTCAGCCGCCTAGCCGTTTCGCGCACACGCTCGTCGCCCTTGCCCGCCTCCTCTCCATTGCTCAGCAGAGCGACACGGGGCTGGGCGCGACCCAACATCTCGCGCGCGTAGACGGCGCCCATGGTGGCGAACTGCACCATGTATTCCGGCTTCGAGTCGACGTTGGCCCCGACATCGAGGAAGTATGCGAACCCGTCTTGGGTCGGCACGACCGAGCCGAGCGCCGGCCGCTCCACGCCTCTGATGCGGCCCTGTATGAGGAGCGCGGCGGCCATGATTGCTCCCGAGTTACCGGCCGAAATCCAGCCCTCGGCGCGCCCCTCTTTGACCAGCCGCGCGCACACTGAGATCGACGAGTCGGGCTTCGACCGCACCGCCTGGGCCGGATGCTCAGCCATGGTTATGACCTGGGTGCACGGGACCAGCCGCAGCCGCGGTTGGCTGTTGAGCAGCGGCTGGACGGACGCGGGTAGGCCAACCAACGAGATATCGATGCCAAACTCCTGCGCCGCCTGAGCCGCACCGAGCACGACCTGGTCCGGCGCGTGATCGCCGCCCATGGCGTCAACCGCGATTCGCATAGCCGGTGCGACCTAGATGTCTAGGTTGCGGACGCTCTTGGCGTGCGCCTGGATGAACTTCTTACGTGGCTCGACGTCGGGGCCCATGAGCTTCTCGAATGTGTCATTGACCGCGGCCGCGTCTTCCACTGTGACCCGGAGCAGGACGCGGGACCGCGGGTTCATCGTGGTCTGCCACAGCTCTTCGGCGTTCATCTCACCGAGACCCTTCATCCGCGCGGACTCGGCGCCTTTGCCCAGCTGGCGCAGCGCTTTGTCGCGGTCGCCCTCGGAGTGGCACCAGATGGTCTGCTTGCCCTTGAAGACCTTGAAGAGCGGTGGCTGGGCCATGTACAGATAGCCCTTTTCGATCACCTGGGGGAAGTAGCGGAAGAAAAAGGTCAGCAGCAGCGTCCGGATGTGGCTGCCGTCGACGTCCGCGTCGGTCATGGACACGATGCGGTGGTAGCGGATCTTCTCGATGTTGAAGTTGTCCCCGACGCCGGCACCCATCGCCGTGATGAGGTTTCGGATCTCGTCCGAGGTCAGCACCTTGTCGAGGCGAGCCTTTTCGACGTTGAGGATCTTGCCGCGGAGGGGCAGGATCGCCTGCGTGCGCCGGTCGCGTCCGCCTTTGGCGGTGCCGCCGGCGGAATCACCCTCGACGATGTAGAGCTCGCAAAGCGCGGGGTCGCGCTCTGAGCAGTCGGCCAGCTTGCCCGGGAGAGTGCTCGACTCCAGGAGGCTCTTGCGCTGGACGAGGTCGCGCGCCTTGCGGGCGGCCTCCCGCGCGCGGGCCGCGGTGAGCGACTTCTCGATGAGGCGCCGCCCTTCGGATGGGTTCTCCTCCAGGTACTGCGTCATCCCTTCGGTGAGCGCCAGGGACACATGACCCTGGACCTCGGCGTTGCCGAGCTTGGCCTTGGTCTGACCCTCGAACTGGGGCTCGAGCACCTTGACGCTGATCACCGCGGTCAGTCCCTCACGCACGTCCTCACCGGTGAGGTTGGGGTCCTGCTCTTTCAGGATGCCGGCCTTGCGCGCGTAGCGGTTGAGGACGTTGGTCAGGGCGGAACGGAAGCCGGTCAGATGGCTGCCGCCCTCGGTCGTGTGGATCGTGTTCGCGAAGGCGATCACGTTCTCGATGAAGGTTTCGTTGTACTGGAGCGCGATCTCGACCTGGGTGCCCTCGATCTCGCGGTCGACATAGAAAGGCGGCTCGTTGACGGTGGTCTTGTCGCGATTCAGGGCCCGAACGAAGGCGACAACGCCACCCTCGAAGTAAAAGGTGCTCGTGTACCCGAGGGTCTCGTCCGCGAGGGCGATCTCGAGGCGCTTGTTGAGGTACGCCATCTCACGCAGGCGGTGCTCGATGACCCCGTGGTCGAGCTTGGTGTCAGGGAAGATCTGGGGGTCGGGCCAGAACCGAACGATCGTGCCGGTGTGGTCGGTCTTGCCGACCGGCTTGACCTGGGACTTGGGCACCCCCCGCTCGTACTCCTGGTGGTAGACCTTGCCTCCAAGGTGCACCCAGACCTGCAGCTTCTCGCTGAGGAAGTTGACCGCAGACACGCCGACACCGTGCAGGCCGGAGGAGACCTTGTAGCCGCCGCCGCCGAACTTGCCGCCGGCGTTGAGGCGGGTCATCACCAGCTCGAGGGCGGAAAGGCCTTCCTTTTTGTGGATGTCGACCGGGATGCCGCGGCCGTCGTCCTCGACCTGGCAGCTGCCGTCCGCGAACAGGGTGACGACGATCCTCCGGGCGTACCCGGCCAAGGCCTCGTCGACGGCGTTGTCCACGACCTCGTACACCAGGTGGTGAAGGCCGGTGAGGCTCGTCGACCCGATGTACATGCTGGGACGCCGCCGGACATGCTCCCGGCCCTCGAGGACCTGGATCTGGTCGGCGGTGTACGCCACGTCCGCACCTAGGGGTTGGGGCCTGCGATTACGCTCCGGAAGCGGCTTTCGTTCCGCCATCACGGGTGTTTCGGCCCTCCCAGCGCGGAGAACATTTGGGGGTCAACTGGGCAGAGGTTCAGGTCCTCAATTCTACCTGATTTCGAATTCGAAAAAGGCCTGTGAAGGGGCCTTAACAGGGCTCATTTGAAGGGCGTTTCCAGCGTAGGACGGGATCGTCGCTCGAGCCCTGCAGGTAAGCGTTGATCTGGCGGGCGGCGGCCACCTCGTCCAGGCGCCCGACGGGTAGCTTTTGGGGTTCGTCGTGGAGGGCCTGGGGGTTGGATCTCGCCTCGGCGACGATCTCCTTGATCGCTCGGGCGAAGGAGTCGAGAGTGGCTTTGCTCTCGGTCTCGGTGGGCTCGACCATGATCGCTTCCGGGACCACCAGCGGAAAGTAGACGGTCGGGGCGTAGAACTCCCGATCGAGGAGCGCCTTGGCGATGTCGAGCGCCCGGACCCCATCGTGGCTCAGGTTCCGGGCGCTGGCCACGAACTCGTGCATGCAGGGCCCCTCGTGCGGCATCTCCAGGTCTTCGCCCACCAGCTTGCGCAGGTAGTTCGCCGACAGCACCGCGTCCTCGGAGGCCTGGCGGAGGCCGTCCCCGCCCATGGCCACGATGTACGTGTAGGCGCGGACCAGCATGCCGAAGTTCCCGTAGAAGCTGCGAACCCGGCCGATGGACCGCGGACGCTTGTAGTTGAGCTCGAAATGGCCGTTCGACCGCTCGACCGTGGGCGTGGGGAGGAACGGCTCGAGCTCAGCCTTGACTCCAACCGGGCCGGCGCCGGGTCCGCCACCTCCGTGTGGGGTCGTGAACGTTTTGTGCAGGTTCATGTGCACCGCGTCGAAGCCCATGTCCCCGGGGCGGCAGATGCCCATGAAGGCGTTGAGGTTGGCCCCGTCGTAGTAGAGCATCGCGCCGGTCGCGTGGACCAGCTCCGCAATATCCAGTATCTCGCGCTCGAACAAGCCCAAGGTGTTGGGGTTCGTCAGCATTAGCGCGGCCGTCCTGGAGGAGAGCTTGGACTCGAGGTCGGCCAGGCTGATCCGGCCGTCGGCGCCGGATTTGACCTCGACCACGTGGAAGCCGCTCAAAGCGGCGCTGGCCGGGTTGGTGCCGTGGGCCGAGTCGGGGACGAGCACCTCGGTCCGTGAATCCCCTCTGGATCGGTGGTAGGCCTGGATCATGCGCAGCGCGGTCCATTCTCCGTGGGCGCCGGCGGCCGGCTGCAAAGTCACGCGGTCGACCCCAACGACGGCGCTGAGTGCCTGCTCCAGCCGCCACATGAGCTCGAGCGCGCCCTGCACGGAGTCCTCGTCCTGGTACGGATGGATCCCGGCGTAGCCGGGCAGGGCAGCCGCTGCCTCGTTCGCGACCGGGTTGTATTTCATGGTGCAGCTGCCGAGCGGGTAGAAGTTTTCGCTGATCGAATAGTTGAGCGAGGCGAGACGGCTGTAGTGGCGCATGATCTCGGGCTCGCTCAGGCGCGGCAGGTCCGGCGGGTGCGTTCGCAGGAAGTCTCTGGGTAGGAGATCGGCCGGGCCGGGGGCCGACACATCGGCGTCCGGCAGCCGCGGCGACGGTGCGTTCGGCCGGCTGAGCTCGAAGCTGAGCGGCTCGGTCATGCTTCCAGAGCCGCCACCAGCTCGTCCAGGGCTCGCGGGTCGTTCACCTCGGTGCACGTGAAGGTCAGCACGCCCTTGAGCTGGCGGAACCATCGATGGACGTCGAGGCCGCCCAGGATGCCCTTGCGGGCGAGCTTGCGGAGCACGGCCGGGGACCTGGGAACCCGCACGGGAAATTCGTTCAGGAACTGCCCCTCGGGAAAGGCCAGCTCCCAACCGGGAAGGGCGGTCAACCTCTCGGCGAGGGCGTGAGCGCGCTTGAAGCTGACCTCGGCCACCTGCCGCAGCCCTTCCGGCCCCATGTAGGTCATGTACACGCTCGCCGCCAGGGCACACAGCGAATGGTTGGTGCAGATGTTGGAGGTGGCCTTCTCCCTCCTGATGTGCTGCTCGCGAGCGGCCAGCGCGAGGACGAAGCCCCGGCGCCCCTGAGCGTCGTGCGCGGCGCCGATGAGCCGGCCGGGCAGTTTTCGGACCAGGTCCTTGCGGCATGCGATGAAGCCGACGTGAGGACCGCCGAAGCTGGCCGCCAGGCCGAGCTGCTGGCCCTCGCCGACGGCGATGTCTGCCCCGTACTCGCCCGGGGGGGCGAGGATGGCAAGGCTGATCGGGTCGACGCACGCGATGGCCAGCGCGCCCGCATCGTGAGCGGCGGCGGTCAGGGCGCGGGCGTCGACGAGCAGGCCGAGGAAGTCCGGCTGCTGAAAGATCACCGCCGCGGTCTTCTGGCTCGGTTCGGACCCCGTGCGCACCTTGATCCCGCGGCCGTCGCTGAAGGTTCTGAGCACCTCCACGTATTCCGGGTGCACGTAGCCGGCCACCAGCACTTCGTCGCGGCCCGTGTGGACGTGGGCCATCATCGCCGCTTCGGCGACCGCGGTCGCACCGTCGTACAGCGACGCGTTCGCGACGTCGAGGGCGGTGAGCTCCGCGATGAGGGTCTGGAACTCGTAGATGGCCTGGAGGGTCCCCTGGCTTGCCTCCGCCTGGTAGGGCGTGTAGGCGGTGTAGAACTCAGGCTTCGAGGTCACGGCCGCGACGGCGGCGGGAATGAACCTCCGATACACGCCGCCGCCGCGGAACGTCAGGCGGTCTGGATAGACCCGGTTGCGGGCGGCGAGCGACGAGATCTCTGCCATGGTTTCGAGCTCAGACAGCCCGCGTGGCAGATCCAGCGACTCCATGCGCAGCGAACGCGGGATGTCGACGAGCAGGTCTTCCATCGATTGAACGCCGACTGTTTCCAGCATCGCGGCGCGGTCTTCGGGGGAATGGACCAGGTAGGGCAACTATTGGCTCCCCGCTTCAGTGACCTTCTTGTATTCGGATTCGTCGAGCAGGTCTTGGGGCAGGTCCCCCTCCAGCTCGAGCTTGAGGATCCAGCCTTCGCCGTATGGGTCGGAGTTGATGAGCTCAGGCTTGGTCGCGAGCTTCTCGTTGACCTCGTTGATGCGGCCGCTGACGGGCGAGTAGAGGTCGCTGGCGGCCTTGACCGACTCCACGACACCGAAGCTCTCGCCAGCCCCAACCTTCCGACCCGTCGACGGGAGCTCGAGAAACACGACATCGCCGAGCTGCGCCTGGGCGAAGTCGGTGATGCCGACGGTCACGGTCTTGCCGTCGACGGTGACCCACTCGTGGGTTTTGGTGTAACGACGGTCAGCCATGCGGTCCTCCTTCTCGCTCCAAACGGCGTCCGCTCAAGACTTCGCCGGCGCGACCGCCGATCGGGCCGACCCGCGATAAAACGGAAGCTTGACCACCTCGGCCGCCGCCTCGCGGCCGCGAACCTCAACCGCAGCCTTGTCTCCGACACGAAATGATGCGGCTTCCACCATCGCGAGCGCGATGGGGTGCCCGAGGAAAAACGAATGCGTGCCGCTGGTCACCGTTCCGGTTCGCTTTCCGGCCGCCATCACGGCGGCTCCGTGCCGAGGTATATCGCCAGGCGCGGTCTTGAGACCGATGAGGGTTCGCCGCGGTCCTTCGGCCTTGACCTGGTCGAGCGCTTCGCGACCGACGAATTCGCCCTTGCCCAGCTTGACCGTCCAGCCGAGGCCCGCTTCATATGGATTGACGGTGTCATCCATATCGTTGCCGTAGAGGCGCAACGCCGCCTCGAGCCGAGTCGCATCGCGGGCACCGAGACCGCACGGCAGCACCCCTGCCGATTTGCCGTGGTCGAGGATGGCGTCCCAGACATGGATGGCCGATGCGGAATCGACGAACAGCTCAAACCCATCCTCGCCCGTGTACCCGGTGCGAGAGATGAGGGCGCGCGTGCCGGCGACCTGGCCTGGGTGGAAGCCGAAATAAGGGATGTCCTCGGTGTCTGACGAGCCGTCGGGCAGGAGCTCTGAGGCGTGCGGTCCTTGCAGCGCCAGCAGGCACAGCTCGCTCGAGCGGTCGTCGAACGTCGCGTTCGGCGGCAGGTGAGATCGCATCCATGCCGCGTCCTGGTCGCGATTCGCGGCGTTGACCACCACCAAAAAGCGGTCTTTGGCCTCTCGGTAGACCACCAGGTCGTCGAGAATTCCGCCTTTCTCGTTGCACATCAGGCTGTAGATCGCGTGCCCCGGCGCGAGCGCCGCCACCTCGTTGGTCAGCAGCCGCTGGAGATGATCCTCGGCGCCCTCGCCGCCAAATTCGAATCGACCCATGTGCGAAACGTCGAAGAGCCCTGCCGATTTGCGGACCGCGAGATGCTCGTCGCGGATCGAGGTGTACTGCTGGGGCATCTCCCAGCCGCCGAAGTCCACCATGCGACCACCAAGGGCCACGTGCCGGTCGTAGAGCGGGGTTCGCTTGAGGGCGCTAAGCGTCAAGTTCGGGCGGCTCGCCGTCGAAGTCGATGGCTTCGGGATCGATGAAAGCGAGCAGCTCTTCGTCGTGGCGCCGCCGTGCTTCGGCGACGACCTGCGCCACGTATCGGGTGCGGTCGACAGTCCACTCCAGTTTTTCGGCGATCTCAGTCTCGGTCGCCGGGCGGTGCAGCTCTCGGCGCAGCAGCAGCTCGGTGCGCTCGTAGTCGCTGGCCGCGGTCACGAGCAGCTCCGCGTCCCGGACCGCCGCGGCTTCCGCGTCGATGGCTGCGTCCATTTGCGCGCCAACCATTCGCTCGGCAAACGCGTTGAAGTCAGGCTCGCCGCGCTCCGAGAAAGACCGCACGGCTTCGACCAGCCCCAACGAACCTTCCTGCACCAGCTCGAGCACCGGTAGGCCCTGGTCGTGGCGGGCCTCGGCGAGGCGGATCACCATCGCGAGGTTGGCGGCGACCACCCTGTCCTGACTCGCGCGGTCGCCGAAAGAGGCCTGGTTGAGGAGCTTCTCCTGCTCGGCCGCCTTCAGGGGCGGGGTCGACTGGGCTTCGCGCCGAAGTTCGGCGTAGGCGGCCTCGTCAGCGTCCTCTGCGTGATCGGGTTCCCGCTCTTCCATGGCTCGTTCGATTTTACGCGGGGGGCTGAAAGTGCCTCTCCCACCGCTAGTTCCTGGGTCGGCCCCTCCGGCGCAACTCTTCCCCATTTATGGGGAAGTACCCGGCCGCTCGTGCGGCCGGGGGATGGGGCCACCTCCCCACGATGTTCCACGTTTTACATTGGCCATTGAGTTGGCGTATATCCGTACTCGGAAGATGAGCCTGTGGCGTGCTTTACGACTGGCGACCGTGCTTTTTGCCGCCCTCGCGCTCTTTCCTTCCGGTGCTTCCGCAGCGGCTCCAAATGTTGAGCGCGCTGACCTGAATGGCGATATCAACACCATCATGGCCGCCTACATCCAGAACTCGGTCAGTCGTGCTGAGTCGGATCACGCCAACGCCCTGCTGGTCGTCATCAACACGCCCGGCGGCATCTCGACCTCGATGGACGACATCGTGACCAGCTTGCTCAACAGCAAGGTCCCGATCGTTGCGTACGTGTATCCGAGCGGCGCGAGGGCGGCCTCCGCGGGGCTGTTTGTCGCTCAGGCGGCCGATGTGCTGGCCATGGCTCCAGGCACCAACATCGGTTCCGCGCACCCGATC
>VBKD01000126.1:0-3546 GCA_005888075.1 Chloroflexota bacterium | reverse complement strand
GCGAGAACGCCGTCCGGCACAGCGTGAACATCAACGCCGAAGAGGCCGTGAGCATGCATGTCGCCGACCTCGAAGCGACCGACCCCGACAAGCTGATGAACGAGATCGACGGTCGCACCCTCGCGCGAACCACGGGATCCGTGGTCCTGCACACCGCAGGTGCGCACATCGACGACTTCCCGATGCCGTTCTGGCAGGTCTTCTTGAACGCGTTGATCGACCCGACGATCGCCGCTCTTCTCATCATCGTCGCCGGCTACGGCATCATCACCGAGCTCTCGCATCCGGGAGCAATCCTCCCCGGGGTCGTCGGTGGGTTGGCCGCGGTTCTGGCCATCGTCTCTCTGGCCAACCTTCCGGTGAACATCGCGGGCGCTCTGATGATCTTGCTGGCGATGGTGCTTTTCATCGCGGATCTCAAGGTCCCGACCCACGGAATCCTAAGCGTGGGAGGTGTTTTCGCCCTCCTCTTCGGGACCGCCTTCCTGGTCAACACCGGCCCGATCGGGCTGGGAGTGAGTCCGATCCTTTCGGTGGCTGTGACAGCGGGGACCCTGTTTTTCTTCACACAATTCATTCGCAAGGTCCTGGCCGCCCGCCACGCGCCCGTCTTCGCGGGCGCCGAGAGCATGCTGGGGGCCATAGGCCAGGCGCGCGAGGAGCTCTCTCCCGAAGGTCTAGTCTTTGTTTCAGGCGCGCTCTGGAAGGCGGTGGCCGCGGACGGCCCGATTCACGCCGGATCGCCGGTACGTGTGATTGGTCGCCAGGGTCTCCAGCTACAGGTGACTGCCGAGGACGGAGCGCTCAAAGAGAAGGAGGAGAGATAAGTGGCCGGCACGCTCACGGTGCTTGCGGTGATTGTCGTGCTTGCTCTGATCATCGCTTTCTCCAGCGTTCGGATCGCCGCTGAGTACGAACGCGGAGTCGTCTTCAGGCTCGGGCGCCTCATCCCTCTCAAGGGACCAGGCCTGTTCTTCATCATCCCGTTCGGGGTGGACCGGCTGGTGAAGATCGACCTTCGCACCATCACGCTTGACGTTCCACCGCAAGAGGTGATCACCAACGACAACGTGACCGCCAAGGTGAACGCGGTGATCTACTTCCAGGTCGTCGATGCCCGCAGGGCCGTGGTTTCAGTGCTGAACTACATCAACGCCACTTCGCAGATCGCCCAGACCACTCTGCGAGCTGTGCTCGGTCAAGCGACCCTCGACTCACTGCTCGCCGAACGGGAAAAGATCAACCAGAACCTGCAGAAGATCATCGACGAGCAGACCGAGCCGTGGGGCATCAAGGTGACCGTCGTCGAGATCAAGGACGTCGAGCTGCCCCAGACCATGCAGCGTGCCATCGCCAAGCAAGCCGAGGCCGAGCGCGAGAAGCGGGCCAAGATCATCAACGCCGACGGTGAGTTCCAGGCCGCGCAGACGCTCGCCAACGCGGCCAAGGTGATCTCGTCTGAGCAGGGCGCTTTGCAGCTCCGATTCCTTCAGACGATGGTCGAGATCGGATCAGAGAAGAACTCGACGGTGATCCTGCCTCTGCCGATCGAGCTCTTCAAACCATTGATGGATTTGGCCAGGCCCGATGGCGCTCAGCCAAGCAAGCCACTCCCGGATCAGAGCGCGAAGTCGGGCTGACCGAACACCTCGTCCTCGACTCGATCAGCGCCTTCGTATTGGGCTTGATCCCGCTGCCACTGGTCCTCGTGGCCAACGCGGCGATCGGCAAACAGTGGGCGCACCTCGTGATCGGCATCCTGACCGGACTGGTGGCCGGCGCACTTTTCCTTTTCGGCGCGCTCGACCTGGCCGGCGCGCCAATGCTGGCTTCCGACCTCAGCCGCCAGACCAAGCTCGGCCTGGACATCGGCTTGATGGCCACAGGCCTTGCCGCGGCCGCGCTGATGGCCAACCCGGTGCGCCAGCGCCTGGCCAGAGTCCTACCGTTCGATCCGGACAACCCGGTGCACGCGGTCGCGCTCGTGCTTGCCGTGATCTTGTTCGGGACCCAGGTCGTCACCATCGCGTTCACCGACGTCCTCGCGTCGAATCAAGCACAGCCGCCGCTCTCGCTGGGCGATCTAGTGCTGCAGGAGGCGCCTTTTCTCATCCTGGCCGTCGTCGGGGTTGGAATTTTCTTGCGCCGCAACATCGCCGACGGCGCCCGCCGGCTCGGCCTGGTCCCTCCAACCTGGTGGCAGGTGCCGCTGGCGCTCGGAGCCGCGGGCGTTTTCTTCGCCTTCGGCCAGACAATGGACACGGCCAGCCAGGCTCTGACGCCGCAGCTCGCCCATCGGGTGCAGAGCGTGACCCAGCACCTGTTCGGCAACCTGAACAACCCGGTTGGTATCGCCGCCCTGGCGATTGTCCCTGCGATCTGCGAGGAGATCCTGTTCCGTGGCGCCCTCCAGCCGCGACTTGGGCTGGTCGTGACCGCCGTGCTCTTCACCAGCATCCACACGGAGTACGGCCTGTCGCTGGATGCGCTCGCGGTCCTGATCATCGCGCTGGGCCTGGGGCTCATCCGTAAGTACGCGAACACCACCAGCTCGGCCCTGTGCCATGCCAGCTACAACCTGTTGGCAGGCATCGGCATCGGAGGTGCTTTCTTCACCTTCGCCGCCGCCGGGGGCTTCATACTCCTCGGCCTTGCCATCTACGGTGCCCGGAGGAGCCGCGTCGCCGTGGCCGCGAGCCCTTAACAGGCCGGCTAGCCATCTCGAGAACTCAGGGATAGAATTCGCCCCAATGGCCCCAGATATAGGAGCGGCATCCGACCTGAAGCCCAATATATTGGCGACCACTGCTCCGCCCATCGTTGCGGTCGTGAACCAGAAGGGCGGCGTCGGCAAGACCACGACGGCGATCAACCTGGCGGCGGCGCTGGCCGAAGCCGGCCATCCCACCCTGCTGGTCGACCTCGACCCGCAGGCCAATTCCACGTCGGGACTGGGTCTCGATCCCGCACGCGCGCGTCTCAACATCTATCACCTGCTGACCGGCGAGGCGACTGTGGATCAGGTCATCCAGACGACCGGCGTGAGCGGGCTGACCATCGTGCCTTCGCACATCGACCTGGCCGGAGCCGAGCTCGAGCTGGCCGCTTACGAAGAGCGGGAGAGCCTGCTGCGCAACGCGCTCGCAGCGTTGCCGGCGGATGTCGAATGCGTCCTCATAGACTGCCCACCCTCGCTCGGCCTCCTGACCCTCAACGCCCTGGTCGCCGCGAGCAGCATGCTGATCCCCACCCAGTGCGAGTACTTCGCGCTGGAAGGACTGCGTCACCTGATGTACACCCACCAGCTGGTCAGGTCTCGCCTCAACCCCAAGCTCGCCATCGCCGGCATAGTCATGACGCAATTTGACGCGCGCACGACACTGGCCTGGGACGTGCTGGAAACCGTGCGCCGGGCGCACCCCCACCATCTGCTGCAGACGCTGATCCCGCGCAACGTTCGCATCAGCGAAGCCCCGAGCCACGGCAAGTCCGTGCTGGAATACGACCCCACATGTCGAGGCGCGGTGGCGTACCGCGCGCTTGCGA
>VBKD01000125.1 GCA_005888075.1 Chloroflexota bacterium | reverse complement strand
GCGTGCTGCAGCCGATTCTGGTGCGCCGGCTGTCGGACGGCTACGAGCTCATCGCGGGCGAGCGCCGCTGGAGAGCCGCCCGGCTCGCCGGGCTCACCGCCGTGCCGGCCGTGGTGCGAAGCGAGACAGGCAACGACGCGCAGCTGGTGCTTGGCCTCATCGAAAACCTTCAGCGCACGGATCTCGATCCCGTCGAAGAGGCGCGTGGACTGCAGCGGCTCATCGAGGAGTTCGGCCTGACGCACGAAGAGGTCGCCCAGCGGCTCGGCAAGCACCGCGTCTCCGTCACCCAATCACTCCGGC
>VBKD01000124.1 GCA_005888075.1 Chloroflexota bacterium | reverse complement strand
CGATTCGGCAACCGACCTTCGCGCGCTCGCCGCGGACATCGAGTCCTCGCTCGGGCTGCCGATCAAGCTCACCGGCAGTCTCAACCGTGGCCAGCTCGAGGTTCGATATTCCAGTCGCGAAGAGCTCGAACGGGTCTGCGCTAAGCTCGTTTCATAACTTTCATGGCGGCCCCCCAACAACAAGCGGCTGGCGCCGCCCCCACCACAACATCGACCGCCACGTCGCTGCTGCGCGAGCT
>VBKD01000208.1 GCA_005888075.1 Chloroflexota bacterium | reverse complement strand
CGAGCTGACGGGTGACGAATCGCTCTCGCGGCGGCCGATGGCTCGGGTCGTGGATCCATTGCTGCAGATGGGCGCCGCCGCGAGCTGGCCGCCGCTTCGGGTGGGTGGTAAGACGCCGCTTCGCGGCATCGAGCACGCCATGACCACGGCCAGCGCGCAGGTCAAGTCGGCGGTCCTGCTGGCGGGCTTGTTTGCCGAGGGCAGGACGGCGGTCATCGAGCCGGTGAAGACCCGTGACCACTCCGAGCTGATGCTGGGTGCGATGGGGGCGGACATACACGTCGATGGTCTTCGTGTCGAGATTGGTCCAGCCGCGGAATTGAGGCCGATCGATATAACTGTTCCGGGCGACTTCAGCTCGGCGGCCTACTGGCTTGTCGCCGGTGGCCTGGTCGCCGGGTCGTACGTGCGTCTCAGATCGGTCGGCGTCAATCCGACCCGCATGGCTTTCGCCGGCGCGCTGCTCGCGAGCGGGATCCGCATCGTCCGGATCGACGAACGGACCGAGGCGGACGAGCCGGTTGCGGACCTGGAGGTGCGCCCGTCCGGTGATCTGCGCCCCTTCCGGATCACCGGCGGAATGGCGGCGGAGATGATCGACGAGCTGCCGGTCCTTGCGGTCGCGGCGACCCAGGCCGCCGGCACCAGCGTCATCGAAGGCGCAGGCGAGCTCCGGGTCAAGGAGTCCGACCGCCTGGCGGCGATCGCCGAGGGCCTGTCGGCGATGGGAGCCGACATCAGCCCGCAGGAGGATGGCTGGATCATCAACGGCCCGCGACAGCTCGAGGGCGCGCGCGTCAGGTCGTGGGGCGACCATCGGGTGGCGATGGCCATGGCCGTCGCCGGTCTGATCGCGGATGGCAAAACCGAGATCGAGGACGCCGAATGCGTCGAGATCTCATACCCGAAGTTCTTCGACGACCTGGAATATCTCTGTTGAGGGTGCGGTCCGAGATCGACATAGAGACTGTCGCGCTCGAGCTCTATGAGCTCGAGGTCACGCCCCCGCGCGACGATTTCGAGCTCGAGGTGAAGCGCACTGTTCAGACCGCGCGCTCAGACGAGGTCGGCCAGGTGAAGAGAGCTCGAGAGCTGTACCGGAAATTTGGAATCGACCCGACGCGCGTGCGCCCATCGTCGGAGGCGCTGCTGCGCAGGCTCAAGAAAAGCGAGCCGTTCCCACGAATAAACTCGTTGGTCGATGTCGCCAACGCGATGTCCGTGCAGCTGCAGGTCCCGGTCGGCCTTTACGACCTCGCTAAGGTCAAGGGTGATGAGCTCGTGATCCGGTTGGGCGCCGAGGGCGAGAAGTATGCCGGCATCGGCAAGGAGATGGTTAGCGTCGCGGGGCGCATCTGCGTCGTGGATCTACTTCCTGCCCGTCCGCGACGACGACATCGACCGGACGGCGGAGCTCATCGCGGTTTTCGGCCGCGGCCTTGTCCGCATGATCCAATGACCGCCTCGGAGCAGGTCCTGTGCGTGTTGAGCGAAGACATCTTTCCGGATGGCGCGTGGCATGGCTTCGTCAGCCAGGGGCTCGAGCGCTACCAGGCCGTGATTCGAGAGCACCACTTTTTCAAGCCGCGCGCGGAGGTCGAGGACGATCCGAGCTATCAGCAGGTCATCCCGTACGTGGTGTTCCGGCACGACGACCGCTACTTCCTCACGCACCGTCTGCGAGCTTCGTCCGAGCGGCGCTTGCGCAAGCAGTACTCGCTCGGCATAGGCGGCCACATCAACCCCGGTGACCTAGACGCCGGTGACCCGATCCTCGACGGGCTCAAGCGCGAGTGGGAGGAGGAGGTCGTGTACGAGGGACGGTTCGACGCGCGCCTCATCGGTTTCTTGAACGAAGACTCGGCGCCGGTTTCAAAAGTGCATCTCGGGGTCGTTTTCCTGGTCGACGGCGACACGCCCAACATTCAGATTCGCGAGACCGACAAGCTTGCCGGTGAGCTGTTGACGCTCGAGGAGATGCGCATGTTCTACCTGAGCATGGAGTCGTGGTCTCAGATCGTCTATGACCGATTGGTCGCGAGCGACGGCCGCGGAACAGCCGGCGAATGAGGCTGCAGGGCGCCGAGCTTCGCCGCATCAGGATGTCGCTGGTCGCGCCCTTCGAGACCTCGTTTGGCGTGCAGACCGAACGAGACATCCTGCTGGTCAAGGTGATCACCTCAGACGGCGAAGGCTGGGGCGAATGCGTTGCGGGTGAGGAGCCGACCTATTCGTCCGAATACGTGGAAGGCGCCCAGCACGTCATGCTGCACCACCTGCTGCCGCGGCTCGTGGCGCAGCCTGAGCTGGCCGCAACTGATGTCGCGAGCCTGCTCCATCCCGTCCACGGCCACTGGATGGCGAAGGCCGCGATCGAGATGGCCGTGCTCGACGCGGAGCTGCGTGCGAAAGGCGAGTCGTTCGGGCGGTACTTCGGTGCGGTGCGTCCCATGGTCGACTGCGGCGTGTCGGTTGGCATCCATCGTTCGATCCCCGACCTCCTGGCCACAGTCGGCGCCTATGTCGAGCAGGGCTACCGGCGAATCAAGCTGAAGATCAAGCCCGGATGGGATGTCGACCCGGTGCGTGCGGTCCGCGAGCGTTTCCCCCAGATCCCGCTGCAGGTCGACGCCAACACCGCATACACGGTCTCGGACGGTCCCCACCTGGCCCGGCTGGATGAGTTCGACCTGCTGCTCATCGAGCAACCGCTGCCCGAGGAGCAGGTCCTGGCGCATGCCCAGCTGGCGCTGGTGGTGCGCACGCCGATCTGCCTCGACGAGTCGATCACGTCCGTGCAGACGGCGTCCGACGCCATCGAGCTCGGCGCCTGCCGGATCATCAACGTCAAGCCGGGTCGGGTCGGCGGCTACCTCGAAGCTCGCCGCATCCATGACCTATGCACGGAGCGAGGAGTGCCGGTGTGGATGGGAGGCATGCTCGAGACCGGTCTCGGCCGCGCCGCCAACGTGGCGATGGCGGCGATGCCGAACTTCACCCTGCCGGGCGATACCTCGGCATCAGACCGCTACTACCACCGCGACATCACCGAGCCGTTTGTGCTGCACGACGGGCGGCTGAAGGTTCCGGAAGGTCCGGGCCTGGGCGTCACGGTGGACATGGATTACTTGGACTCGATCACGAGCTGGCGCGAAGTGGTGCCGGCCGACAGGCTAGGAGCTGCTCTTCGGTAGCTGGGGCGGCACCGTCGCGAGGAGATCCGTCATCGGTTTTGCGTTCGCGGCTTGGCCTAGACGCGGCACGCCGAGCTGGTCTTCGATGGTGGCCAGCAGCGAGTAGTGGTCGTATGGCTGGCTGCTCTGGTGGTTGACCGGGTCGGCCCGGATGACCAGCGTCAGGACCGAGTTGGCGTTGTCCTCGCCCTCGTCCCAAGTGATGATGAGCACGCCGTTGTCCTGCCACGCGTCGGACGCGAGGATCGTCGGGACGGTCTGGGTGAGCCATTGGTCGACGACGCCGTTGGAGCAGTCGTGCCCGTCGTGGCAGAGATCCGGTGTGATCCAGACCAAGCGAGGCACGTTGGTCGCCATGTCCCCGGCGAAGTGGGTGAAGGGGACCACCTGAGACGGGCAGGCGCTGCCGTAGTAGGCGAAGGGGTTGTGCTTCAGCGCGTAGGGGTATGGGCTGTTGAAGCAGCC
>VBKD01000123.1 GCA_005888075.1 Chloroflexota bacterium | reverse complement strand
CCATCCGCACGGGCAATCGCTTGAACAGGTCGAGCACGCGGCTCTGCTGGTAGCGATCTTCCAGTGGCTCGTAAAAGAGTATGTCCGCCGTCTCGGTCATCGGATTGAACGCCCGAGACTCCTGCGCCGCGACGTCGACCTCGAACTCGATGTCTCGAAGATCCTTGGGCAGCCGCTCGCGAAGCTCTTCGGCGAACTGCTCCCGCGTGACGCTCAGAGCTCCGCTCGGGATGTCGCGCGCATCGGTGTGGCCCTGGTAGATGAGCCTCCACTTGAGCTTGCGCGCGACGACGGCGGACCACGCTTCACCGAGCTCACGCTGGTGCGCGTCACCCTCGCCCATGGCCCAGCGGTCCACGTCCGAGAGCAGCGACCACTCGGTAAGCGCCTGGTATTGCGGGAGCCGCTGCAGGGGATTGCCTCCCAGGAGCAGGTCGAGAGTCGGGCGGAAGACCTCGCGCAGCTGCAGGTCGATGCGGCGCACCGTGCGGTGGAAGTACACCTGGTGATAGAGGTACAGGCGCGCATTGAGGAACATGTAGAGCGCCTCGGCCGCGTGTGAGTGAAGTGTCAGGCCACGCTCGGAGATGAAGGAGTAATGGACTATCCGCTGGACGTCGACCGGTCCGGTCGACACGCCACATATATAGGAATCGCGAGGGACGTAGTCCATGTTGTCGGCCGAGAAGGCTCCGACCATCGCCGGCCGGAGCACCGCCAGCCACGAGGGTGGCTTGAAGCCCTCCAGCTCGTTGGAGGAGATCAGGTAGGCGACCCAACGGGGGTCGATGTGCTCGCCGCGCTCGAAATCGGCTGCAGGCGATGCGCCAAGGGCCGAGATCAGCTCGTGGAGCGGCCCTGTGATGAGGGCCCGGCCGATCACCTCGTGGTCGACGCCCCAGGTGTCGAGGTAGTTCTCGTCGAAGAAATGCCCGAAAGGCCCATGTCCCACGTCGTGCAGCAGGCCCGCCATCCGCATCGTCTCTTCCACGACCTGCGCCGAAGGTGCTCCTTCGCACGCGGACGTCAGAGACGGGTACAGGTGCCTGGCCCATTCTCCCGCCAGGTGCATGGAGCCAAGCGCGTGCTGGAATCGTGAATGCTCCGCGGTGGCGAACACCCACCAGGCGCTCTGCAGCTGATGGATGCGTCGCAGGCGCTGCAGCCAGGCGCTATCGACGAGGTCCTGCTCCGAGACCTGGCCTGCGACTCCGTCCGGCCCGCCTCGCGTGATGCGAAGGTATCGGTAGATGGGATCGCTGGACAGATTGACGCGCGAGTACTCGGAACGAGAACCGTCCATCGATCGATTATCGGTGTGACGGCGCTGCTGGCGGAGGGAGTCGAGCTTTTTAACAAGGGCCACTACTGGGAGGCGCACGAGGTGTGGGAGCGCGAGTGGACGCCTGACCGGAAAGGCCCCGACTCAGGTTTCTACAAGGGAATCATCCAGATCGCTGCAGGCTGCCTGCACTATTCGCGCAACAACCGGCGCGGCGCGATCAACAAATGGCGCAGCGGCGCCGACTACCTGCGGCCATATCTCCCGCGGCACAAAGGAGTGCGATTGGCTCCGTTGGTCCGCACCGTGGACGGTTACCTGGCCGCGATGAACGACGCGTCATGGCCGGACCTGACCATGCCCAAGATAGAAACGACGTGAGCCTGCCGGCAGTCCGGCTGTACAACACCTACGGCCGCGTCACGCAAGAGCTGCGGCCGATCCAGGACGGGGTGGTGCGCATGTACTCCTGCGGTCCCACCGTCTACCGCTACGCGCACGTCGGCAACCTGCGCACGTTCATGCTTCCGGAC
Organism: Chloroflexota bacterium; assembly: GCA_005888075.1. Taxonomy (GTDB): domain Bacteria; phylum Chloroflexota; class Dormibacteria; order Dormibacterales; family Dormibacteraceae; genus 40CM-4-65-16. The sequence continues at coordinate 9,793 of VBKD01000123.1, read as the reverse complement.
CTGCTCCGAAGGGTGCTCGAATACCTGGGTTACCGGACAGAGCAGGTGATGAACATCACCGACGTCGGTCACCTCACCGACGACACGTTCGACCGCGGTGAGGACAAGATGCTGGTTGCGGCGAGGCTCGAAAACAAATCGACCGAAGAGATCGCCGACTACTACACGGCCGCCTTCATGGAAGACGCGGCGAAGCTCAACATCCGCCAGGCGACCCACTACCCGCGTGCGACGGAGTACATCCCTCGAATGATCGACCTGACGGTCGACCTGCTCGAGAAAGGGCATGCGTACGTCGCGGGCGGCAATGTCTATTACGACATCTCGAGCTTCCCGGCTTACGGCAAACTTTCGCGCAACACTGGCCGAGCCCGTGGGGACCCGGTTTTCCAGGTTGGCACATCGAGTGCTCTGCCATGTCGCTGTCATTGCTCGGGGATCGCTTTGACATCCACACCGGCGGCGCGGACAACGTATTTCCTCATCACGAATCCGAGATCGCGCAGTCCGAGGGAGTGACCGGTCATCGCGTCGTCAACGTCTGGATGCATGGCGGCCTTCTGATGATGTCCGGGGCCAGGATGGCGAAATCCGCCGGCAACTTCTTCCGCATCACCGAGCTCGCGGACCAGGGCTTCGATCCGCTTGCGTTTCGGTACCTGGCTTTGCAGGCGCGGTACAGGACCAAGCTCAGCTTCACCACCGAAGGCCTGTCCGGCGCGGACCGGGCGCTGCGTCATCTCCGGGATCGGATCGCGGATTGGAGGCGCGACGCCGGACGGGCAGATGCCGAGGCGGTCTCGGACTGGGACGCGCGCTTCAGGGCCGCCATCGCGGACAACCTCGACCTTCCGGCGGCCATGGCGTTGGTGGCCGACCTGTTGCGGGCGGCGCTGGCACCTGCCGCGAAGGTGGAGCTCCTGACCAGGTGGGACCAGGTGCTCGGGCTCGACCTGGACCGTCCTGAGCCGGCGCACCCGTTGCCGGCCGGGGCTTCGCAGCTGCTGGAGGCTCGCGAGAGAGCGCGTGACGCCAAAGACTTCGCCACCTCGGACCGGCTCAGAGACGAGCTGTCGGCGATGGGGGTCACCGTCACCGATACGCCGTCCGGCCAAAAGTGGAGAGCCGCCAAATAATCAAGCTCTCGTTTCCCAGAGGGGGAGGAAAGAGTAGGGGGCCAGGCCTTGCGGCCCAGCCCCCACGAGAGGAAGGGTTTCGAAACTAGTCCGGCTTAGGGCTTGCCGGGGGTGTGATTGGGGCCTTTGCCGCCGCCCTGGCTGCCGGGATTGACCGGGCCGCCGGCGCCGGGATTGGCCGGGCCTCCGGCACCGGCCGGCTTGCCGTGCCCGTCACCGGCGCCCTGGTCTTTGCCTTTGGCTCCGGGCGATGCGCTCGGATGATTGCCGCTGACCGTCGCGCCGTGCGTCTTGGCGACGGCGCTGACGCATTCGCCGATCCCGTGCTGTCCGGGGTTCAGCTTGTCCTTGCACCCATCAACCTGGCTTCTGACCGCCTGGCCCCACACGCTTGGGTTCGCGCTGCCGGTGATCGCGGTCTCGGCGGCCACTCCGGCGAAAGTCGCCGCCGCGGCGGCCACGGCGATGCCTGTCGCCACCTTCAAGGTGAGCGCGGCGGCCGCGCTTCCCAAGATCCGCTGCACGACCCCTCCGCCGGCAGGTGCTCTCCAGGCCGGAATCGCAGCCGACAGGGTGGAATCAAGCACCCGGTGCAGCTCGCGCTCGATATCGCTGTCCTGGCCGAAGTTGCCCACTGTGAATAGCAATAACGCCGAGCGCGGGTCAGGCAACCAAAGTTGGCCGGCTTGCCTACTTGTCGAGAGTAGCCTGCAGCTGCTGCCGGGCTGCCGCGAGGCGCGAGGCCACCGTCTGGTCCGGAACCCCCAGGGCGGCCGCGATCTCGCGGTTGCTGTACCCATGGAAGTGGCGTAGCACCAGCGCCGCTGCCTGCTTCGTCGGCAGCTTCTTCAAGGCGCGCACCAGGTCTGACCGCTCGGCGAGCGTCGACGGGTCAGATGGCGGTATGGGACGTCCCAGGCGCCTGACGATCTCGCCCGCGGTGCGGATGCGCTCGCGCCTTCGATCTGAGATCGCGACGTTGATGGCGATCTTGTGCAGCCAGGCCTCGACGGGCGCGTCAGGCCTCCACTTTTTCCAGCTCTGGTACGCCTTGACGTAGGTTTCCTGGGCGCAGTCCTCGGCCGCCGCGCGATCCCGGACGAGCGTGATCAGCGTGCCGAGGATCCTGCGGTACGTGTTCCGGTAGAGGCGCTCGAAGTCAGCCTCATTCCCTGGCTCATAGGCCGGCCCTGCCTCGTCCTGGTCGCCCAGCGCGCGGGCGGAGGACACCTCCTCATCACTTGACTCCAAACGAATGTTCGTTTAACCTCCCCGACGCGGCATGTCCAACTCCCCGACCTTCCATCCCGCCGACTACCAAGGGGAAATAACGCTTGATCACTTCGTGCCGGCAACGCCGGCTGCTTACGCGCCGCTTCCCGCCGACCTGAGAGGCGAGCTCGTCGCTGCCCTCGCGCGCCGCGGCATCGAGCGACTGTACACGCACCAGGCGACCGCATACGACGCCGTGCGCCGAGGACGGCACCTGGTCGTGGTCACGCCAACCGCGAGCGGAAAGACGCTCTGTTACAACCTCCCGGTCCTGCAGCGTTTGCTCGAGGATCCCGAAAAGAGGGCGCTCTATCTATATCCGACGAAAGCTCTGGCGCAAGACCAGCTGGCCGAGCTTGGCGCGCTCAAGCACGGCCTTCCCATAGACCTCCGCGTCGACACGTACGACGGCGACACGCCCCCCGGCCGGCGCACCGCGATCCGCGAGGGCGGCCACGTGGTGATGACCAACCCGGACATGCTGCATACAGGGCTGCTGCCTCATCACACCCGATGGCGGCGGCTTTTCTCCAGCCTGGAGTTCGTCGTCATCGACGAGCTGCACACGTATCGCGGCCTTTTCGGCAGCCAGGTTGCCAATGTCATCCGGCGGTTGAAACGAATCTGCGCGTTCTACGGCTCGAGCCCGACCTTCATCTGCGCGTCCGCGACGATCCGCAACCCGCGCGAGCTCGCCGGCCGGCTGCTCGAAGAAGAGAACATCGAGCTGGTCGACCGCAGCGGCGCGCCGCGGGGCGAACGACGCCTGGTCTTCTACAACCCTCCGCTCGTCAATCGAGAGCTCGGCGTGCGGCGCAGCTCGATGCTCGAGGCACGGCGCATCGCCGCGCCGTGGATCAAGTCCGGCGTCCAGACCATCGTGTTCTGCCGCAGCAGGTTGCAGGTCGAGGTGATGCTCAGTTACTTGAGGCAGGACCTCGATCCGCGCCTCGACACCTCGCGCCGCGTGCGTGGCTACCGCGCAGGTTATCTGCCGCTGCACCGAAGGGAGATCGAGGCTGGGCTGCGCAATGGAGAGATCACCGGTGTCGTCAGCACCAACGCGCTCGAGCTGGGCATCGACATCGGCAGCCTGCAGGCGGCGGTCCTCGTCGGATATCCCGGAACCATCGCCTCCACGTGGCAGCAGCTCGGCCGTGCGGGACGCAAGTCCGGATCGGTAGGAGTCTTTGTCGCGTCGAGCTCACCACTCGATCAGTTCATCGTCAGACACCCGGAGTACTTCCTGGGCACCGACCCTGAGGAAGGTCTCATCGATCCAGACAACCTGTTGCTGCTCGCGGCTCACCTGCAGGCCGGGTTGTTCGAGCTTCCCTTCGAGGACGGCGAGCGTCTGGGTCATGCCGACGTCAGCGGGCTGCTGCAGATGTTCGACGAGGACGGCTCGGCAACTCGTTCGGGTGGGCGCTGGTTCTGGAGCCGCCAGGCCTTTCCCGCCGAAGAGGTGCACCTGCGGAGGATCCTCGCCGACAACGTCGTGATCATCGACACATCGCAGCCGCGACCCCAGGTCATCGGCGAGATGGATCAGTTCACGGCGCCTGTGCTGCTGCATGAGGAGGCGGTCTACCTGCATGAGGGGGCGCAGTACCACGTCGACAGGCTCGACTGGGGCGAGAAGAAGGCTTATGTGCGTCCGGTCGAGGTCGACTACTACACCGACGCGCTCGCCTCGGTGACGGTCCAGGTGCTCGACACGTTCGAGGGCCCGGAGGGAGACGTCCTGGCGCGGAGCCACGGCGAGGTCAAGATCACGAGCCTCGCGAGCATGTTCAAGAAGATCCGGTTTCACACTCACGAGAACATAGGGGCGGGCCCGATCCATCTTCCGGAGCAGACGCTGCACACGACGGGCTACTGGATCACGGTTGACGAAGGTCTATGGCGCTCGCTCGGGCGCGAAACCTTGGAAGCGGGTCTGCAGGGTGTCGCGCACTCGCTGCGTCACATCGCCAGCCTGCGCCTCATGTGCGACCCACGCGACCTCGGCGCGGTGGCCGAGGTGCGGTCCGTCACCACGCAGCTGCCCACCGTGACCGTTTACGAGGTCTATCCCGGCGGCGTTGGATTCTCGTCACGGCTATACGAGCTGCATCGAGAGCTCCTCGACGACGCCGCGGCACTGGTGCGCGAGTGTCCCTGCGCGGCGGGTTGTCCATCCTGCGTCGGCCCACTGCACCTCGTCGAAGGAGCCAAGGAAGCGTGCCTCAGACTTCTCTCCGCGAGCGCCTTAGCCGTCTAGGGGCTCCGCCGAGACCTCGACCGCGGGTCGTCTACGACCTGCCGCGGGGTTTCGAGGAGTTACCCACACCATATGGCATTGCGGCGGTGCGCCAGGACGTCATCCCGCTGCCGCCCCTAGACCCGGATCCTGGCAGCGTCGCGTACCTCGACACGGAGACGACAGGCCTCGCGGGCGGAACAGGCACCTATGTCTTCGCCGCGGCCGTCGCGCGGCCAATCGATTGCGGCCTTCGAGTCGCTCAGTTCTTCCTGCCGCAGCCGGGCATGGAACCGGCGTTCCTGCACGCGCTGCGCGAGGAGATCGACCTGGGATCGAGCATCGCCACCTTCAATGGCGGCTCGTTCGACCTGCCGGTGCTGCGCACCCGATGGGTGATGGCCCGCATGCCCGGCGAGCTCTCACATGCGCCGCACGTCGACTTGCTCACCCTCGTCCGTGCGCTGTATCGCCACCGCCTGGAAAGCTGCACGCTGCGGTTTGTCGAGCAGCGCGTCCTCGGTTATGAGCGGGACGACCCGCTGCCGAGCGCTCTCGTGCCCGACGCCTATTTCGATTTCCTCCGACGCGGCGAGAACGCCATGCTGGAAGCGGCCCTCGAGCACAACCGGCTCGATGTCATCAGCCTCGTCCATCTTCACTCGCGATTGATGCGGCGCGTCGACGGTCTCGACATCGACATGGACGCGGCGGACTGGCTTGCGCTTGGGCGCCACCGCTTCCGGCGCGGAGCTCGGGCCGACGGCTGGCGTGCGCTGCGCAACGCGACGACTCTCGCCAGCGGCGAGGCCGCCGCGACAGCCGGGTTGCTGATCAGCAGGCGGCTCGTGCGCAGAGGCTCCATCGACGCCGCCGACCGTCTGCTGACCTGGCTCGAGTCAAGCATCGTCGAAGACATGCGGCTCTCTCTGGCGCGGGCGCGACTGCTCGAGTGGCGGCGCCGCGACCCCCATCGAGCGCTGACGGTGGTCGAGTCGGCGCAGCGACGCATGCCTGAACAAGCGCCGGAGCTCGAGCATCGCCGGACGAGGCTTAGAAGAAAGGTGGAGCTACGAGGCAGCGGCCGTCGCGGGAAGCGCGATGTCTGGCAAGTTCAGCTCGAGGCCCCCATCACGGATGGAACGGCCTAGGGCGTCGACCACGGCCGGGTCGAACTCGGAGCTGGAGCCTTCGGTCACCTTGGCCAGCGCGTCCGCGGGCACCATGCGCGCCACGCCCCGGCCGGCGGTGAGCGCCTCGTACCGCTCGGCCACCGCCAGCACGCGTGCCATCCCGGGGATGCTGTCGCCGCTCACCCATTCCGAGTTGCCGGTCCCATCCCAGCGGGCGTGGTGATGGCGAATGGCTTCCACGATGCCGGATGCGAAGTCGGCGGCGGCCACGATCTTCGCTCCCTCCTCCTCATGCCCGGGCGCCTCGAACTGGTTGCCGTTGACGGCCAGCGTCATGTGGCCGACGTCATGCAGGAATGCCGCAGCTCGAAGGTCCTCGAGACCGCCCGAGACGATGCCCAGGCGCCGGCCGATCGCGTCGACGATGGCGACGATGCGGCTGGAATGCCCCTGGGTGAGGGGGCTGCGGTGGTCGACCGCATGAGCCACGGCCACGATGACCTGAGGCCCGGCCTCGGCGAGCATCGTCACCAGGTTGCCGTCGGCCAGCTCGAGCTCCGTGACGAGCTGCGCGAATGTGCACGGCCGGTCCTTGCCCTCTCGCTTGGCCAGGTACAACGCCTGGTCGGCGGCGGCGATGAGCTCGCTGGCCGTGAACGCATCTTCGGGATACGAAGCGGCGCCGATGCTGAACGTAAGGCTCTTGTCGGGCGTGGTGGACACCGCGGCCGCTCGCACCGCGTCGACGATGCGGTAGGCAAGCCGCTGCGCCCCGGCGCCATTGGTGTCCGGGACCATCACCGCCAGCTCGTCGCCTCCATAACGCGAAACCAGGTCCTGGGAGCGCACCGTCGAGCGAACGATCCGGGAACCCATCTGGAGGACCAGGTCTCCGTGCTGGTGGCCCAGCTCGTCGTTGACCGACTTGAAGTGGTCGAAGTCGATGAGCAGCAGCGCCAGGGGTGTGTTGCGCCGGTCCGGCCGGGCGAACGCCGCGTCCAGCCTTCGCCGGAACTCTCGCACGTTGGCGAGCCCGGTCAGCGAATCCGTGGTCGCCTCCTGGCGGCTGCGCTGGTAGCGGAGGGCGTTCGCGATCGGCACCGCGGAGCTTCCACACAGCGCGTCGACCACGAAGAGGTCCTGGTTCGTGAATGTGCCCGCCGCCTGGGCCAGGCTGACCAGCGCTGTGGCCCCGTCGCTCGACGCGATCGGAATGACCAGGCTCTTCCGGTCTCCGCCGAACACCGCCTCCCCGGTCGAGGCAGCCTGGGAGGCCTGGTGCTCGTCGATCGGTTCTTCCTCCGGTGCCGGACCACCGAGGTCGCGGGTGGCGCTGGCCACCACCACGAAACCGTCCTGCGAGGAGAGGATCACCCGGCCGCGCTGGGCGCTGGTCATCTGCACGGCGTGGTCGACGAGCACGTCGAAGATGTCCTTGATGTCGGTGTCGCCGACCAGGTTCATGCTCAGCTCGCGCAGCGAGTCCGCCTGGGCGGCACGTTCCACCGCCGAACGACGCTCCCGCTCGAGCTCGCGTGTCATGTAGCCGGTGACCAGTGCGACGACGAGGAAAAGGAACATCTTCCCGATCGTCGCGTTCGGGTCGACGAAAAAGTTGGCCGGGGTGAAGCTGCCGCCGATGAAGAGATAGATAAAGGAGATGACCAGCGCTGAAAGGAAGCTCGCGGTGGCGCCGAACCGGACCGCGTTGGTGATCACCCCCAGGAACAGAGCCAGGAAGAACGGGCTGTTGAAACCCTCCGACAGATAGACGAGGGCCGCGGCGAAGATGATGTCCAGCACCATCGTCGACAGGCTGAACTGCTTCCCGGGACGGTAGCCACGCACCAGCAGCACCTGGACGGCCACGTTCATGACCGCCCAGAAGCCCAGGACTATGTCGATCGTCACCTTGGCTTCAACCCCGGTGTTCGGGTTGAAGTTGTTCAGAGCGCCGAGGACGATCAGGAACAACCAGCGGAAGACCAGCGCCACGCGCTCGCCGACCCGGCGGCGGTCGGAGTCGAAGGTCGCGTCGATCGCTTTGGCTCGGATGTCCTGCCAGCGGCGGGACTCGCTGTGGGCGCCGGGGTCTCTTTTCACGGGGGCTGAAATGGCGATCCCGCTAAATTACTCGGCCGAACCGCGAACGAAAACTCGTTTTTGCACGTTAGACGCGATGCAGATGGCGTCCCTATTGCTTAAATGTCGCTGGCTATGAGCCCTGAAAGGCACACGCGCGTTCGTGCGAAGAAGCAGCGCGGGCAGTCGCTCGTGGAGTTTGCCATCTCCTCGACTGTCCTGATTTTGCTCGCCATGGGACTGCTGGACCTGTCTCGGGCCTTCTATTACTCGGTGGCTTTGCAGGGCGCCGCTCGAGAGGGCGCGCGCCACGGCGCATGGTTCACGACGCGGCAACGTGCGAACACCTTCCTCGACGACGCCGACATCATGACGGCGGTCAGGCAGGCGCTCGGAGGAGCCGGGGTAACAAACATCACGCAGATCACCTCAGGCGGCTGCCTGTCTCCGGGCGACGGCAACGGCATCAACAACAAGCCGTACGCATCGACGGCATACCCCGCCACCGTGGGCGCGGTGAACGTTTACATCTGCTACACCGACCCCAACGGCACCCGCTCCTCCACCAGAGGTTCCCCACCCACTGACAACTCCTGGCGGCTGGGCGACGTGAACGTATCGGTGCTCATGAACTTCCAGCTCATCACTCCTTTCATTCAAGGCATGTTCGGCAACGGGATCAACCTCGCCTACAACGAGCACTTCACAATCCAGGGCAAGCCATGAAAGAAAAGCTCACGGGGTTCCGGGGCCAGCGCTCTCAGGGTCTGGTCGAGTTCGCGATCATCGCACCAGTTCTCCTGTTGCTGACCTTCGGCATCATCGACTTCGGTCGCGCCCTCTACATGTACATCACCCTGCAGCAGGCAGCCAACGAGGGGGCGCGCGTCGCCGTCAAGTCGGGCGACTACATCGATGTCAACGGACAGCAGCATCTGTGGGCAACGGATTCAGACGTTGCTGCAGCAGTCCAGGCTCATGCCATCAACATGAACCTCGCCAACAACCCGGCATGCCCCAATGGGCCGCTGCCCAACGGCGGCGTCGCGCAAGGTTCATCCCAGCTTCCGGCTTCCAACAACGGCTGGATCTTCATCACCGACCCGAGCACGGCTGGGAACGGCTTCCCGAACGGCCCGACCGGTGGTCTCGGATCATTCCCGCCACCAAACGTCGGCGCCGGATGCTCCAACATCATCGACGCCAGCAACAACGAGCCGATCAAAGTCACGTTGTGGTTCAACTTCCAACCGATAACTCCACTGATTCAGCAAGCTGTTGGCAACTCGATCGTCATCACTGCATATGCGGTTTATCGAGCCGAGCAAGCAAGCTAGCGTGCCGCGGCCAGTGAAATGGCAAGCACAGAAAGGCCAGGCGATCGTCCTGATCGCTCTGCTGATCCTTGTCCTGTTCGGCATGCTTGGACTTGCCATCGACTCGGGCCGCGCTTACGTCGACCGGCGCGACCAGCAGACCGCAGTCGATGCGGCAGCCCTGGCCGCCGGCGACTGGTACGAGAACTTCTTCGACATCAACAACTATGCGATTCCGAAAGCGGTTGCGCTGTATCAGAACGACCTGCGCCTGTACTCGGGCGCCAGCACCTCCAGCCATACGACAACGACGGTCGGGACGAACGGGAACCTCCCGCAGGACACCTACACGTACACGTACTCGAGCGGTTACTCGCTCACGGTGGTGGCCACCAACACCCAGTTCAACGGGTATCAGTTCGCGTTCACCACCACGCACACCCTGCCGCTGGCATTCATCCAGATCTTCGGCGGGTCGCCCAACATCTCGATTCAAGCGACTGCGACATCCATCGTGGGCAACCAGCGGCAGACTCCCGCGATCCTCACGCTGAACACCGGCACCTGCTCGCTAAAGCTCACGGGATCCGCTCAGCTGACGGTGCTGGGGGA
>VBKD01000122.1 GCA_005888075.1 Chloroflexota bacterium | reverse complement strand
GTTGACCTGACCGCGGGCCCGTGTTGCTGAGCAGCCCGAGAATGGCCGCGGCGGCGACCGTGCCCAGCGCGGTGGCGAGCAAGCCGTCCCACACCCCCAGGCCGTAATAGGTCGTGAGCAGGCTCGCCGTGAAAAGGCTTGCGTAGTTGACGAAGGCGCCGCCCCAGAGGAACGCCAGCTCGCGGGGCGCGCCGTGACGTTCCTGGTCAGGGATGGCATCGATGCCGTGTGTTTCGACCTTGCCGAAGCTGTCGGCCTCGGCACGCGGCGCCGTGATCTCGCTCATTGCACTCCCTCCGCTGGCATTACCCAGTTCAGGTTCATGCGGTCGGCGCTGCTGCGCCCTCTCAGCCCGCCACGCGAGCTCCCGCTACGCGACGAAGCTTACCTCGCCGGCTCGAGCCTCTTAGTTTTGTCGCCCCGGCGTGGCGAGGAGGTGCGCCAGGATGCGGTACACCTCAGGGTTCAAGGCGAGGCCGACGTGACTGCCGCGGACCTCGATCGCGTCGATGTCAGGCCGGATGCATGCCTTCCAGTTGATCACGCCGTCGGAGCGCGAATAGATCGATGTGGTCGGAACGCGCGGCGGGGCGGCCAGGTCGCGGAGAAAGCGCATCTCGACGGTCGATCGGTGCCGGTAGCGGACGACGTTGAAGAGCTCCGCCGCGCGCACACCGGCCATGGTGATGGGATGCACGTCGAAAGGGTCGCTCAGGGGCGAGCCCAGCGTGATCAGACGCTCGATGAGGTCAGGCTTGCGATGCGCAAGCACCTTGGCGAGGACCCCACCGCGGCTGTGCCCGACCAGCGACACGCGGGCGCCGGTTTTGCGATGCAGCTCGAGCAACGTGTCGATGAGGGGCCGGAGCATCACCTCGGAGTACATGACGTTGAAGGCGACGCCGGCCACCCGCGGCCGGTAATCGACCCGGCGGAGCCAGTCGAAAAGCGTGCGAAGCGTCCAGTCGCCGGCCAGAAAGCCTGGAACCAGCATCACCGGTTGGCGCCGGCCCGATGGAACCTCGAGCCCTCGGAAGACCGGGTCTCGGATCAGCTTCAGGTACTCGAGGTAGACCCTGCCTTCCAGCCACATCGGCGGGATCGGATCCCAGCGACCCGCGCGCCGGAGCGGCATGACCGTCGCCACGCCTTTGAGCTTGCCTCGACTCTGGTTGGGTATTGGTTCTGGGGCTGTGGCCACTGGTGGGTTGTTGGGCTGGATCTCCGTTATGAAACCGCTTCCGAGACGGTTTGGATTCTAAACGCGCTCCACCGGTTCACCACGTCTAAGAAAATTTCGGGTGCTTCCATCATCGGGACGTGGCCGACGCCATCCAGTACGGTCAGGTCCCAATCGGGCCGCCGCCTGGCCAGCTCCCGCGCGGAGCTCACCGGGATCACGCGATCCAGGCTTCCGTGCACGATCATCGCGGGCGCCGACACCTTTGCGACTCGAGACCAGAAGCGCGGGTCCGCCATGCGCAAGCCGATCGAGCGCAGCGCCTGGCTGAAGGCGCGGCCGTTCTGGCGGCCGAGCCGCTCGCGCTCGCGGGTCAGCTGCACGTGCGCTTCGATCAGGGCAGCATCGACACGCCCCGGATCGGCGCACACCATTTCGAGGGCCCGTGAGACCAGGCCTTCAGCTCCGAGCTTGCGTGCCTGGCGATCGAGCAGTGCCTCGCCGAGGCCCGGGATGGAGATCGTGGCGAAAGCGCCCAGCATCGACGTCTCGGGCCGGCGCACGCGGACGCCGGGCGTCGCCGCGTCGACCAGGACCAGGGCGGAAACCCAATCCGGATGCGTCGATGCTTCGAGGATGGCGATGTGGCCGCCCATCGAGTTGCCCACGAGCGTCACCGGCTCGCCCACAACCTCGGTGATGAAGGTATGCAGGAGCTCGGCATTGGCGCCGACCGTGGTGGAGCGGTTGAACAGAGGTGTCCCACCAAACCCGGCGAGGTCCACGGCGAGGGGACGATATGTCTCGGCCAGAGGAGCGCCTACGCCAAGCCAGTTGAGAGCGCTGCCGCCAAGGCCGTGCACCATCAGCAGCGGCTGGCCCGAGCCTCCGAAATCGAGGTAGTGGACAGGTCCTTCGAGGTCGACGACCTTATGCCGCACTGCGTCATGAATGCTACGTCAGCAGTGTCGAAGCCAGGCGCCGGACGATCTCCGCGACTGCCGATGGAGAGCGACGTCCATCCTTATGAAGTCGATCGAACACGGTGAACGACGTGAGCGCGTTGATCACGTCCTCGGCTTCTTTGATCGAGCACCCCGGACGCAGCTCATCGGCGGCGGCCAGCCTCTCAGCCAGCACGCGCGCCGTGTCGGACGCGCCCTCGTGCGCCGAAGGAGGAAGGTGGCGATGCAGGGCCGGTGCATCAGCCCAGACCTCGCAGCAAAGTTGAATGTGGTGATTGAGCTGCTCTCTCGGCGAGCCTTCCGCCGGCCCTGTTGCGTGATCGTGGCGCGGGGCGAGGGAGGCGAACAGGCCGGATTTGGAGCCGAACTGGTTGTAGACCGTGATTCGCGACACCCCGGCTCTCGCCGCCACGGCTCCGACGCTGGGTTGATCGCCGGCGCTGACGAGATCCCGGGCTGCGGCCAGGACCGCCTGACGGGTGGCGGCGACGGCGGTCTCGCGCCGGCCGAGGCGATAGGTGCGTCTCGTGGTCGGATTAACTTAACAGACTGTATGTTCAAGCAATGTCGGTAGATCGGGGAAACGCGACCGCCCCGCCAGTCCTCCACAATCGCTGCTCGTGAAGCTGACGGATCCGTTCTCGCTCCGCGAGCTCACGGCTTTGCTCGGCGACCCGGTTTTCCGAGGCCGAGGCGTGCCCCGCGGCGATGGGCGGCCGGTATTGCTGATCCCGGGTTTCTTATCGGGCGACTGGTCGATGCGAGTGATGGAGAACTGGCTCGGCCGCCTCGGCTACCGGACTTACCTCTCCGGGATCGTCTTGAACGTCCAGCACTCCGAACGGATCCTGTCCGGCCTGCGGCGCCGCCTGGTGGAGATCCACGCCCAAGCCGGCACGAGGGTGAGCCTGATCGGCCACAGCCGGGGCGGGCTGCTGGCCAAGGTGCTGTCGCAGCGACGTCCTCAGCTCGTCGAGCAGGTGATCACCCTGGGCGCGCCTCTGGCCGACTGGACCGACCTCGCCGCCCTGACGCATCGCGCAGTCGGCGTCGTTCGCATGGCGAACGAGATCGCCTACGGCAGGAGGCTGAACGCGGAGGGTCGTTTCTCGCATGACCTCGAGCTCGCACCCCTGGCGCCAACCACCTCGATCTACACGAAGTCCGATGAGACGGTGAACTTTCGATCCTGCATCAGGCCGGACATCCCGGCGATCCCAGTCTGGGGCAGCCACAACGGGCTGCTGGTGAACCCCGAGGTCTACCGGTTGCTCGGCCGCCTATTGGCGCGGCCACGGCGTAAGACTTGAGCCTGGTCGCGGCCGCCATCGCTCTGGCGCTGGTCGCCTCGTTGATCCACGCGACCTGGAACGTCCTCGTCAAGGTCGCCGGTGATCCGATGGCCGTCTTCTGGCGCGCGACCGTCGCGGCCTGGGTCGTCATCACCGTCCCGATCCTGGTGGCCTGGCTCATGCTCGGCCGCCCGGGTTTCTCGCCCGCAGCGGCCGGCCTGTGCGCCGTTTCCGCAACCATCGAGACGATTTACCTCTGGCTGCTCGCGAACGCCTACCGTCGCGGCGAGCTTTCTGTCGTCTATCCGATCGCTCGAGGTTCCGCTCCACTGCTCGCGGTGCTCGCGGGCCTGATATTGATCGGAGAGCGTCTGGCCCCGCTGCAGCTGGCCGGGGTGGGGATTCTTCTCATCGGCATCGTGGGCGTCGCGCTGGCTCAGGCCAACGGTCGGGCGACGCTGCCCGCGCTGCTCACCGGAGTCGCCATCGCGGCGTACACGTCAGTTGACCGGATCGCCGTCCGCCTGACGACTCCGTGGCTCTACGGGTGGCTTCTCATCACGATCATCACGGTCGAGCTCGTCCTCTCCGTCTGGCTGGTCCACCGGCTCCGGCCGGATTGGGCTTCGCGCCCCTCTGAGCTCCGCGGTTACGCGCACACCGCGCTGATCGGGCTGTTCATGTGGGGTGGCTACTTCATCGTGCTGTGGGCGCTGACCCTGGCCCCCCTGGCGCTGGTCGCGCCTGTGCGCGAGACGTCGATCGTGGTCGTGGCCGTCTGGGGAGTTTGGCGGCTGCGCGAGCGTCGCGGCATGGCCTTGAAGCTCGCTGGGGCCGTGGCGGCGCTTGTCGGCATCGCCCTCCTCGCGGCGTAGGGCAGGAGAGGCGCGGCCCGAAAAGCCCTCGACGGATCTTCGGCGCCCATGCGGCCCATCTCCGGGTTCAGCTCCTGCGCTGCTCGCTCACGCATTGACGATGCGCTCGCTCCGCTGCTCGTCGCTTCACCCGGATCTGGACCACCTGGATCGCCGAATCTCTCGCCGAGGGTTTTCGGCCGCGCCTCCGAATTTGCAATTTGCGGGGGCGGTGGTAATTTAAGTTTGTCCTCCGGAATTCGGGGATGTTCGCCGCGGTCGGAAATCTTCTCGAAAGGGGCCCGAGCGTTCAGCGACTAGCTTTCGAGAAGAGGAGTTTTGGGGCGATGGCGACAGGCACCATCAAGAAGTTGGTCTCCGATCGGGGATTCGGGTTCATCGCGGCGGAGGACGGCAAGGAGTACTTCTTCCACCGCACCGGGCTTGATCCCGCCGTCAACTTCGATTCGCTGCAGGGCGGCGAGCGGGTCGACTTCGAGATCGAGCCGAGCCAGAAGGGCCCCCGCGCCAACCGGATCAGGCTCGCCTAGAGGCCCTGCCTAGCGCGAACCGATCCGCACCATCGCCATCGCGCTAAGCCAGAACACGGATCCGGTGATCAGCAGGGTCCACATGGTCCACGTGATCGCCTGCAGCTCGACGAGCGCTCCGAAGATGCACATCGCGGCCGCGCCGGCGAGCAGGAACGCGCCTGGCAGCAGCACCCAGGCCGAGTACCACGGAGGCTGGATGATGTCGCCCCGGTCGGAAAGCCGGACGGCTCCGAAGATCATGCAGGCCGTCGCCACCGCGGGTACGGTCAAGCCGATCGCCCACCGCAACTCCACGCTGCCGGTGACGGCTCCGAGCAGCGGCTGCACGCCGGCCATGGCGAGCCCGGCCGCGACCGCAAATGAGACCAGGCGGAGAATCGCGCTGGGTCGAGGCACTTTCACTGCTTAAACGAGCGCCACTCCCTTTCGAGCCAAGCCGCCGCCCGCAGGGTGCCGGCGTTCGTTTGTCCGGCGACCTGGATCCCGACTGGCAGCCCTTCGACCGGCGCCGGCAGCACCGCGACCGGCTGGCCTGTCGTGTTGAAAGGACGCGTGAAGCGTGCGAGCGGCTCACGCACCTCATTGCCCGCCTCGACCGGCGGAGCGACGATAGCGGTTGCCGGGAGCAGGAGGGCGTCGATTTCTTCCATGGCGCGCATCGCATGCTCTTGCAGGATTGAGCGCTGGCGCGCCGCGTCCACGAAGTCGACGCCCGGGATGCCCAGTCCGCGCTTGATGTGCGCGAGGACGTCCGGTCCGTACTTCTCCGGAACCTCGGCCGCCCAGCGGCGGTGGAAGGTTGCGGCCTCCACCAGCAGGATGGTGAGTCCGCACTGGAACAGCGACTCCCGATCCACGAACTCGATCTCGGGCCAGCCGCGCGAGACGATCGCCCAGGCCTTGGCCGTCTGCTCGTCGAGGTCGCCCACCCAGCCCGCAGGGACCGCCAGCCGGGGGGCCTCGAGGTCGTCGAGCGAGACAACCTCGCCGGCCATCATCGAGTACGCGCGGGCTGTTGCCGCGATGTCTGGCCCGATCGGTCCGAGGGTGTCCAGCGACCAGCTCAGCGGGATGACGCCCCGAATGTCGATGCTGGCGAACGCGGGTTTGAATCCGGCCACGCCGCACAGCGCGGAGGGAATCCGGATCGAGCCGCCGGTGTCACTGCCGATCGCCCAGTCGCACATTCCGGCCGCCACGGCCACGGCCGAACCTCCTGACGACCCACCCGCCACCCGGCTCGGGTCGTGGGGGTTGCGCACGGGGCCGTAATGCGGGTTGGCGCTCGTCACGCCATAGGCGAACTCGTGCATGTTCGCCTTGCCGACGATGACGCAGCCCTCACCTCTGATCCGCGCGATCACCGGCGCGTCCTGGCTCGCCGGGGTTTCCGGCAGGATCACGCCTCCCGCCGTGGTGACCATGCCAGCCACATCGACCAGGTCCTTGACCGCGACAACCGTGCCGCTCCCCTGCTCGTCGGACACGGAGATGAAGGCGTTGAGGTCGGACCGCTCCCGAATCCGGCGTCGCGCCTGCTCCAGATCCACCAGCAGATTGTCGTGCGTCTCATACGTAGGTATGAAACCGGGACCGGCGAGTTATCCTCCGCCTGATGACGACACCGTCGGGCGGGTTCGCTGCCGCCAACCTGACCTGGACCAAGGTCGACGTCTTGACCGCCTACCAGCGGATCACGGCCGAGATCCAGGTCCGCGGCCATCTGCGCGACACGATCAACGACCCCGAGCCTCACTTCCATCTGCGCAACATCAGCGCCGAGCCGCTGCTGCCGGGGGCGGTGCCGGTGAACGGGGTGCCGGAGGGGCTGTTCAACAAGGCCCTGGTCGGAGGGATCCGGACCATCGACCCGGAACCGCAGGGGCCGGACCAGGTGCTGGATCTGATGCGCCGTTACATCATGTTTCAGGCCGGCACATTCATGGTCACCGGCGCGGCCGAGTTCCCGAAAGCCAGCGAGGCGGCGATGCACACCGAGATCCTGCTGAAGGGCCGGTTTTTCCCGATCGTCGACGCGACGATCACCTTGATTGGAGCCGCCGGCAAGGTCTGGACACAGCCCTCGATCCTGGTCAACACGGACCAGATGCTCGGCGTCTACCTGGGCTGAGCGCTCAACAGACTTCGAAGCCGCTCCCAAAGCACCGAGAGCACCACTGACGCCGCGTTGACCGGCGGAGCGGCCGGCATGCCGTGGACCGCGAGGTGCATCGTCTCCAGGTTCGATTGCATTCGCGCGGAGACCTCCCGCACCATCCGCCGCGCAACCTCTTCGATCACACCGCTCCCGAGCTGAGCGACCCGACCGGTGAGCGTGAACTCAGTCACGACTCTGACCAGCGAGCCACCTCCATGGGACGCCGGCGCGACAGTAATGGTTGCCGTGCCGTGACCTGAGCCGGTTCCGGTGGTTTCATCGGCCTCTCCCTCGAGGACCGCGGTCCGCTCCGCGTCATTGCGACCAACGAGGCGTCCCGTGCCGCTGTAACCGACCGAGATCGGTCCCACCTTGACCCTGAGGCGTCCCTTGAAAGTGACCGCGTCAACCTGTTCGGTCAGCTCGGCGCCCGGCACGCAGCCGACAAGGTTGTAAGGGTCGAGCAGGAAAGCGAAAACCGTGTCTGGAGGTGCTTTGACGCCGAATGAATTTTCCAGTTGCATTTCTCGGCCAAAAGTAGCGCAATAAGGGAGTTCGGTCTTCCGGCGGGTGGGTTCGACGAGACGTGCCGGCCTGACACCGTCTTCTCAATGCAGGAGGAGCTTATGAGCCACAAGGTCGTCACCACCGTCAACGGTCGTAGGTACGAGCACGAGGTCGAGCCTCGCCTCTTGCTCGTGCACCATCTGCGCGACAACCTCGGGCTCACGGGCACGCACATCGGTTGCGATACCACGCAGTGCGGCGCTTGCACGATCCTGCTCGACGGCCAAGCCGTCAAGAGCTGCAACCTGTTCGCGGTGCAGGCCGAAGGCAGGAGCCTGACCACCATCGAAGGCATGGCCAAAGATGGACAGCTGCACCCGATCCAGCAGGCTTTCTGGGACGAGCACGGCCTCCAATGCGGCTACTGCACGCCGGGGTTCATCATGGCCGCCGCCTACCTGCTGGCGGAAAACCCGAATCCGACGGAAGACGACATCCGCAGGGGCTTCGAGGGAAATCTCTGTCGCTGCACGGGCTATGTGAACATCATCAAGGCGGTCCAGACGGCAGCCAGAACAATGGGCGGCGCTGAGGCCAAGCCTGCAACGCAGGCAGCCGAGCGGAGGGCCTAGCCATGGCGGTGTCCACTCTGATCGGAGCCAAGATCCACCGCCGCGAAGACCCGCGCCTTGTCAGCGGCCGCGGTCGCTATGTGGACGATATGCAACCCACGAACGTGCTTCACGCCGCATTCATCCGCAGCCCATACGGCCACGCAAAGATCAGCCGCATCGACCTGACCGAGGCCACCAAAGCCCCAGGGGTTGAGGCCATCTACACCGCGCGTGATTTTGAAAAGATTCTGCAGGGGGCGATGCCGGTCACGAACTCTTTCGTGGCGGACAAGAAACAGCCCATCGGCTGGGCGTACATCGCGAAAGACGAAACGCGCTATCAGGGCGAGATCGTCGCCGTCGTGCTCGCACGCGGGCGTGACGAAGCGGCTGACGCGGCGTCACTGGTGCAGGTCGATTACAAGCCGATGACGCCGGTCGTCGACATCGATGGCGCCGTTGCGAAAGGCAGCCCAACAGCTCATTCGGGCATCCCTGACAACATCGCGTGGGACACGACCGTTGGCGGAGGTGACGTGAAGGCTGCGTTCGCCGAGGCGGATGTAGTCGTCAAGCAGCGCATCCTTCAGCAGCGGCTCTTTCCGATCGCCATGGAAGGGCGCGCGCTCGTGGTCGAGTACACGCCAATCGAGAACAAGCTGACGATGTGGAGCTCGACGCAGGTGCCGCATTGGGTGCGCCTGTGCCTCACGCTTGCAACGGGCATTCCCGAAAGCAACATTCGGGTGATCGCCCCCGACGTTGGAGGCGGTTTCGGCAGCAAGATCCACATCTATCCGGAGGAGTACCTCGCCGCCGCCGCATCGAAGCTTTCGGGCCAGGCGGTCAAGTGGGTGGAAGAGCGGTCGGAGAACCTGACCGCGACCCATCATGGACGTGCCCAGATCTTCGACATCGAGGTCGCTGCCAAAAAGGACGGCACGCTCCTGGGTTACAAGGTCACGCAGTACGTCGACACTGGTGCCTACGTCAGCGTGTTCAGCTCGTTTCAGTGCTCCGCGTATGCGATCGCGGAAGGTGCGTACGACCTCAAGAACGTTGAGTTTCGCACCGTCGGCGTCTTGACCAACACAACGCCAACCGACGCCTACCGTGGAGCCGGGCGGCCGGAAGCGACGCATGCCATAGAGCGAGGCATCGACCTCGTGGCGCGGGAGCTCGGCATGGATCCCGTCGAGATCCGGCGCAAGAACTTCACCAAGAAGTTCCCTCACACCAACTACCTCGGCCTGATCTATGACACCGGCGACTACGACAAGGCCCTGACGAAGGCGCTCGAAATCGCGAATTACTCAGAGCTGCGCCGCCGGCAGGAGGATCTGCGCAAGCAGGGCAAGCTGATAGGAATCGGCCTTTCGACCTGGATCGAGGTCTGCGGCTTCGGTCCCGGTCAGGGCCATGCCACGACCTTCGCTCAGATCGCGGCCGAGACCCTGGGCATTCCTTACGATCAAACCGAGGTTCGCACGGGAGACACCGGCGACACGCCGTTCGGCTACGGGACCTACGGCAGCAGGAGTCTCCACGTCGGGGGAAGCGCGGTCTTGATGTCGTCCCGAAAAGTTGTCGACAAGGCCAAGAAGCTGGCCGCCCATCTGCTCGAGGCGGCGGACGAAGATGTCGTCTTCGAGGGCGGCCGTTTCTACGTCAAAGGCAGCCCTGACCGGGCCAAGACCATGGGCGAGATCGCGTTCGCGGCCCATCGCGACAACCTGCCGCCGGGCATGGAGCATGGGCTCGAGGCCACCACCTACTACGACCCGCCCGATCTCTCATGGCCGTTCGGCGCGCATGTCTGCGTGGTCGAGGTCGACCCCGAAACGGGCGCGGTGAAGCTTCAGCGATACGTCGCCGTCGATGACTGCGGCAACGTCATCAATCCGATGATCGTCGAGGGCCAGGTGCATGGAGGGGTTGTCCAGGGCATCGGACAAGCCCTGTTCGAAGAGGTGCTCTATGACCACGAGACAGGTCAGCTGAAGACCGGGACGCTGCGCGAGTACATGGTGCCCACGGCGAACGAGATCCCGGAATTTGTCACGGAGCGGACCGTCACTCCTTCCATCACCAACCCGTTGGGCGCCAAGGGCATCGGCGAGGCAGGCACCATCGCGAGCTCCATAGCGGTGATCAACGCGGTCTGTGATGCGTTGACGCCCTTGGGCATCAAGCACATCGACATGCCCGCCACTTCAGATCGTGTCTGGAAGTTGATCAAGGAGGCAGGCAAGTGATCCCGGCCGCATTCGAGTACGCACGTGCCTCCTCGGTGGAGGAGGCATCGAGTCTTCTGAACAGATTTGGGGAAGGGGCAAAGGTGCTCGCCGGCGGGCACAGCCTGGTTCCGCTCATGCGTTTGCGGCTCGCGCAGCCCAAGGCTCTGGTCGACATCAACGGCATCAAGGATCTGGACTACGTGAAGGCCGACGGCTCCAGATTGCGCATTGGCGCGCTGACCCGGCACGTGACGATCCAGCGCTCGAAGGTGGTCCGCGACAATCTGCCAATCCTCGCCGAGGTGGCGGGTGAGATAGGGGACAACCAGGTTCGCAACCTGGGGACGATTGGCGGCGTCGTCGCGTATGCGGACGCCGCGGGCGACTACCCGACGATCGCGCTCATGCTCGACGCCGACATCGTCACCAATCAGCGCACCATCCCGGCCGAGGATTTCTTTCAGGACCTGTTCACCACACCGTTGGCCCCCGATGAGATCGTCACCGAGGTCGTGTTCCCTGTCGCTTCCGGGCCGCACAAGTACATCAAGTTCCGGCGCCGCCTTTTCGACTGGGCCATCGTGGGCGCCGCCGCCCAGAAGTTGAATGGAGGCTGGCGTATCGGCCTGACCAACGTCGGTCCAACCCCGGTGCGTGCAAAGGCCGTGGAGGACGCTCTGCAGAAGGGAGCGAAACCCGAGGAGGCCGCGGAGCATGCGTCGGACGGTTTGGAGCCTGCGGACGACCTGAGGGCCAACCCCGAATACAAGAAGCACCTTGCCCGGGTGCTGACCAGGCGGGCGATCCAGCAAGCCGAGTAGCGCGTCGAGGTGGCCCGGGTCGCCGGGCCACCTTCCCGGTCGTAACCTTCACGCCGTGAAAGCCGGGCCGCCCGCAACGATCGAGGCCGTCGAGCAGAGCCTCCGCGAGCGGCGCTACATAGGCGATCGAGCTCTGGCGACCTCGATCTTCCTTGCGCTCCAGCTGAAGAAGCCCCTGTTCATCGAGGGCGAGGCCGGCGTGGGGAAGACCGAGGCGGCCAAGGTGATGGCCGAGGTCCTGGGCGCTCGATTGATCCGGCTGCAGTGCTACGAGGGCATCGACCTCGCACATGCCGTCTACGAGTGGAACTACCCGCGACAGCTGCTGCACATCAGGTTGATGGGCGAGGGAGAGGATAGGCGCGCGGCCGAGCGCGAGATCTTCAGCTCCGATTTCTTGCTGCGGCGCCCGCTGCTCGATGCGATCGACAACGACGACCCGGTGCCGCCAGTGCTGCTCATCGATGAGATCGATCGCTCCGATGAGGAGTTCGAAGCGTTCCTGCTCGAGCTCCTGTCCGACTTTCAGGTCTCGATTCCCGAGATCGGCACCATCAAGGCGAAGCAGATCCCGTTGGTCGTGATCACATCGAACCGTACGCGCGAGGTGCACGATGCGTTGAAGCGTCGCTGCCTTTACCACTGGATCGACTATCCGGACCTGGACAAGGAGGTGGAGATCGTTCGAGCGCGCGCACCCGAAGCCGCCGAAAGCCTGGCTCGAGAGGTGGCCGCCCTTGTCCAGGGCCTGCGTGCGATGGATCTCTACAAAGTCCCCGGGGTCGCGGAAACGCTGGACTGGGCGCTGTCGCTGGCCGCCCTAGGCGCGACACGCATCGATGCGAACCTCGTCACCGCGACGATGGGCGCGGCGCTGAAATATCAAGAAGACCTGGAGCGAGTCCGCGAACAGGTTCCGATGCTGGTCGAGAAGGCGCAGCGTGCGTGAGCCGCACGATCTCCTGCCGCGGCTGGGGGCCTTCGCCCGGCTCCTCCACGATGCGGGACTGGAAGCCGGCCCGCGCCGGCTGACCGATGCGACCCGCGCCTTGGGCTTCATCGACCTGAAGCAGCAAGATGATTTCCGGAATGCGCTTCGCTCCGTTTTCGTGAGCCGCAAAGAGGACATTCCGACGTTCGAAGCGGCTTTCGACATCTTCTGGGCTCGGTCTGATGCCCCGGATAACACCGGTGTGCCCGGCGCACGCGGCCGGACCCTCCCCCTATCGCCCGATCGGGCGAAGGCGTGGGCGGACGCGCTCCGCATGAACAGGCTCGAGCCAGACCGGGAGCAGGAGAGCAAAGAATTTCCTGCCGGCTCCAGTGGCTACAGCGCCGAGGAGCTCCTTCGTCAAAAAGATTTCGACGAGATGACGTGGCAGGAGATGGAGCAGGTGCGCCGCCTGTTCGAGCAGTCGCCATGGCGCCTGACAGAGCGGCGGACGCGACGTTTGCGGCCGGCGCGCTCCGGTCGGATCGATCTGCGACGTTCGGCGCGGCATGCGATCCGCTCGAGCGGGGAGATCATGACGTTGTTCCATCGCCGGCCGCGTGTGCGCCGGCGTCCGTTGGTGCTGATCTGCGATGTGAGCGGCTCCATGGAACGCTACTCGCGACTCCTGATGATCTTCGCGCACGCGATCGCCCGTCGCGAAGACCTCGAGGCTTTCGTGTTTTCCACCCGGCTGACCCGCATCACGAGGTTGCTGCGCCACCGAGACCTCGACCACACGCTCGAGTCTGTGAGCAAGGTTGTTCACGATTTCAGCGGCGGAACCCGCATCGGCAATGCAATCGGAGAGTTCAACCGGCGGTGGGCTCGCCGGGTGCTCGGTCACGGCGCGGTCGTCATCATCGTCAGCGATGGCTGGGATCGGGGAGATCCTGAGCAGCTAAGCGTGGAGCTTCGCCGCCTGCGACGGTCGGCGCACCGCCTCATCTGGCTCAACCCGCTGCTGGGCTCGGCGGGTTACCAGCCGCTGACGCGTGGCATGGCTGCCGCGCTCCCGCACGCCGATGACTTCCTGGCGGCACACAATGTCCAGGCGCTGGACGACCTGGGCCGCCTGCTCTCCTCACTGGACTCGCGCTGACATGCGGGAAGTCCTCGAGGAGCTCGACGCGTGGCGCAAGGCGGGGGAGGACATCGCTGTCGCAACGGTTGTGGAGACGTGGGGCTCGAGCCCTCGGCCTTTGGGCTCCAAGATGCTCGTCACCCGGTCAGGAAAGATGGCGGGATCCGTCTCCAATGGATGCATCGAGGGCGATGTCTTCACGGAGGCACAGGGCGTGCTGAAAAGCGGCGAGCCGAAGCTTGCGGCGTATGGCGTCGCCGATGACGTCGCATTCGAGGTGGGGCTCGCCTGCGGAGGGCATATCGAAGTTTTCATCCAGCCACTCGGTGGGGAGCACGAGCGGCTTATCGAGATGCTGAGTCGCGACGAGCCGGCCACTCTGCGGACCAACCTTGGCAGTGGCGAGACAGAGCTCATCCAGGGCGCCGGCTCAGATTCCGAGCTGGCGCGGCGGGATGGCGATTGGTTCGTCGAACCGTTCCGGCGCCAGGCGCGGCTGGTGATCATCGGCGCGATCCATATCGCGATTCCTCTGCACCGGCTGGCCAAGCTCATGGGCTACCGCGTCACGGTCATCGACGCGCGCGCGAAGTTCGCCAACCAGGAGAGGTTTCCCGATGCGGACCAGCTGATCGTCGCGTGGCCGGATGAAGGGCTGCGCCAGATCGCCGTCGACAGCTCGACGTATGTGGTGATCCTCACGCACGACCCCAAGTTCGACCTCCCCGCGTTGAGGTCCGTGCTCAAGGAAGACGCAGGCTACATCGGGGCGATCGGCAGCCGCAAGA
>VBKD01000221.1 GCA_005888075.1 Chloroflexota bacterium | reverse complement strand
TTAATACCCGGCAGGCCTGCTTTCGCCCTCCCGAGCCCCATCCCCGACACCCTTTTCACCGTCTTTCTTTCACCGCCCTCTCCCCGACCCTCTCCCCTGCGGGGAGAGGGGGTACTCGCCTCCATTCCTCCTCCCAAGCGCTACCCCTTCTGCTTCCAGCCCCCTTTGCCGCCTCGCCTGATGGCGACCAGGCCGGCCAGGATCGAGAGTGCTATCTCTTCGGGGCCGACCGCACCTAGGTCCAGGCCGACTGGGGTCTGGATCCTTGCGATCACGTCCTCCGGCACACCTTTGGCTCGCAGCGCCTCGAGGTGATGTCCTGTGTGACGGCGGCTCCCCACGAGTCCGATGAAGCGTGGGTCGCTCGGCAGGATGGCCTGGAGCGCGGCGACCAGGTCGTCGGCGTCGTGGTCGGTATGCACGACGTACACCTCTTCATTCAGCGCCTCGGGCAGGTCATCCAGAGACGAGATTGACGTGGGCCAGCTCGCGCCTCGCAGGCGCTCCGGCCGCGTTTCGACCAGCAACGTCCTGAATCCGAGCTCTGGTGCCCAACGCAGCAGCGAGGCCGACACCGGCGTGGCGGCGAAGACGACGAGGGTTGGCGGGGCGATGTATGGCTCGAGGTAGACCTCGATCGAACCCAGGTCGTGGCGATACGTACGCACCTGCGGCGCGCCGCCGGTTGCGATGGACGGAGCGTCCGCGAGAGCGGCGGAGTCGAACTCACTGCAGCCCAGCGTCCCGGACAGCTGCGCCGCGCGTGACATCAGCAGCTTGGCGCCCGGCCGGGATGGCGGCTCGCCGTCCACCTTGGTGACTGTGGCAAGCACAACCTCCTCGCCGCGCGAGAGGCGGCGGGCCAGCTCCTCCTCGACCGAGGAGCTAGGCACGAACGGGTTTGGGGAGCAGTACGGAGCGGAGGATCTCGAGTGCTCGCGAAACCTCCTCATCAGTTGTGGCATAGCCGGTCGTCAGCCGGAGGCTCCCGAGTGCTTGCTCGAGGTCGAGTCCCATCGCCAGCAGGACGTGCGAAGGATCAAGAGATCCCGAGGCGCACGCGGACCCGCTCGATGCGGCGACGCCGGCGAGGTCGAGCGCCAGCAGCATGTCCTCGCCGCGCCGATCGTTGAAGGCGCAGGTCGCGAAGTTCGGCAGTCGCTGATCGGCGCCGGTCATGATCGCGCCGCTCTCCGCCAGCAGCTCGCGCAGCCTGCGGCCGTGCGCTTCAGCCGCGCGCGAGCGAGACCCGCGTTCATTGGCGCAAACCGCCAGGGCGGTCGCCATGGCGGTGGCGGCCGCGACATCCTCGTGGCCGGCCCGTCGCCCCCATTCCTGGGGTCCGCCGTACAGAAGCGGATCGAGCCTCAGCCCTTCGCGCACGAACAGCAGCCCGCCCCGGCCTGCCCCCAGCTTGTGGCCGCTGAACGAAACCAGATCGGCGCCGTCAGGAGCCGGAATCCATCGCGGGCCGGCGCATGCGTCGACGTGGACGAGGGCGCCGAGCGCATGCGCGCGCTCGATGATCTCGGAGACCGGCTGGATGGTGCCCACCTCGTTGTTGGCGAGCCCGATCGACACCAGCGCCGCGCCGTGCGTGATGGCGCCGGCATCGGCGCGCGCCGCGCTGTCAACCGGCGCGATCTCGACCGCATGCCCATCCGCCTGCAGCCTGCGAACCGCGGCCAGCACCGACTGGTGCTCCGCAGCCCAGGTGACGATCGCGCGATCCTTGCTGAGCCGCCGGGCGATGCCGAACAGCGCGAGGTTCACGGCTTCCGTGCCTGACGAGACGAATGTGATCTCGGTGCGGTCTACACCGAGCGCCGCCGCGGCAAGGTCACGGGCGCGATCCAGAGCGGCGCGGGCGGCGCGGCCCTCGGTGTGGGGGCTGGACGGATTGCCGTCGGGCAGATCTCGCAGCGCCTGCACGACCTCCGGCACAACTGGAGCCGAGCCGGCGTCATCGAGGTAGATACGAGACACGCCGCTAGCGGCGGTCAGCCGCGGCTGTGATCCGGGTGCTGGATCAGGTCTATGAGCGTGCCCTGGAAGCTCTTCAGGTACAGGTGAAGGTCCAGGATCTCATCGACGCTGATCGGTTCGGCCTCCGGCGCGCGTTCGCCCACGAGCTCGGGGGTCACGCTCTCGACCTCTTCGACCGCACCGCCCGCGATTGCGAGCACGACGATGAAGGTCACCTGGCACTGCGCGCACGTGACCTGCAGGTGAAAACGCTCTTCCTCATGGCTGAGGACCTGGATATCGCAGCCTTTCAAGCTGCGTCCGCAGACCGGGCAGTTGTAAAAACGGGCGCGGTCGCGGATGAACTCGATGATGTTCATCGCAGGCCCATATTACGCCCCGACTCTCAACCCTGGCGGTGACCCTCGATGCACGTGCAGCCCGTGGGTCCAACCACGGCCGAATGCACCGTTCCCGAGGGCACCACCATCCGGTCGCCCGGCTTCAGCTCCAGCTGTTTGTCCTCGTTTTCGAGCACGAAGGTGATCGACCCGTCGACGCAATAGAGGACCTTTTCGTAGTTGTGGCTGTGGGCAGCGTAGCGGTCGCCCGGGCCGTTCGACCACGGGTAACATCCTTCGGCCTCCGTGCGCAGCCTGGCCATCAACTCATCGAGACTCACTACAAGCCGATTCTATAGTTGGCTCAGATGCTGCTCCCAT
>VBKD01000220.1 GCA_005888075.1 Chloroflexota bacterium | reverse complement strand
CGACCGCCATGCCAACATCGGCGCCGGTCAGATCGGTGAGGAAGGGTTTCGTGCCCTGCTGCACGAACCGAGGCTGGCCAAGCTTCCCTTCATCCTCGAGGTGCCCGGCGAGGGTGGCGGTCCCGACGCCGAGCAGGTGGCGGTCCTCAAGCGCCTCGCGAGCTAGCCTGTTCTTAAGGCAACTGACTGGTGGAGGTGTGACGTGAAGATTCTCGAGCAGGTCAAAGAGCTGGTTGGTGGAACGACCGTTTACGACGCGCCCTACGAGAAGGACGGGATGACCGTCATCGCCGCGTCCAGGGTGATGGGCGGTGGCGGCGGAGGCGAGATGGGCAAGGACGCCGGTGAGGCGCCCGGCGGCGCAGGCGGCGGCGTGGGCCTTGATGCCAGGCCGGCGGGTGCCTTCGTCATCAAGGGCGACGACGTCAGCTGGATCCCGGCGATGGACATCAACCGGATCGTCCTTGGTGGCCAGCTCGTCGCGATCATCGCCCTCTTGAGCTGGCGCTCCGTCGCCAAGGCCAGAGCCCGAGCCAGGCGCTAGGCCACATCCCGAGTCGTGTCGCGCTCATCGAGATAGGTGGGCGCCTGCTCGGACCACCAGCGAGGTCGGACGCTGCGGAGAAGCGACCATGTCAGCTCGCCCACCAGGTTGACGAGGCGCACCGGCGCCAGGGGCCGGCCGCCCGCGAGCAACCGCCGGTTTTCCGCTTCGCGCTGCTCGTCCTGAAGTCGCTGCCAGGCGATTTCCTCATTCATGTAGGGATTCATGGCTCCTCCTGTAACCGTCATTATTCTTATGCTGGTTATTATAACCGACGTTTGGGTTTGTGTGGTTATGGCTAAACTAAGAGCCGATGTCTGAACGGGAAACGGCAGCCGGTGAAATGGGGCTGGTTCAGTCCTTTGTCAACACCGTGGACCTGCAGCCCGGAACCGAAGAGCTCACCGACCCAAACACGCTCCGGGACTGGCTGGTTGCAAAAGGCCTGCTGGTTGCCTCGATGCCGGTCGACTCCTCGGACCTGCGGCACGCCATCGCGTTGCGAGAGGCGATCCGAGGCGTGATCGGCGCCAACAATGGCTTCCCTGTCTATCCCGTCGACCTGGCCACGCTCAACGAGGCGGCAACCGCGAGCCGCCTACGGATGCGCTTCAGCCCCGACGGCAAGGCCCGGCTGGAGCCGGAGGTCTCAGGCGCGGTCGGGGCGATGGGCCGAATCGTGGCCACGCTGTACGCCGCGATGCAGGA
>VBKD01000219.1 GCA_005888075.1 Chloroflexota bacterium | reverse complement strand
TCGGTGACCCTGACCCCCCGAACCTCACCGCGGTGACCTCGGCCAGGATCCCGAGCGCGGTCACGTCCGCCCCGCGCCCCCCCAGGTCCAGCCCGATCGGGCCATGCACCCGCGACAGCTGCTCCTCCGTGAACCCCTCGGCGCGGAGCGCATCGAACCGGTTCTGATTCGTCTTCCGGCTGCCGATCGCCCCGATGTATCCCGCGTCTTCATTGAGCACCGACCTCAACGCGGGGAGGTCGAACTTGGGGTCGTGAGTGAGGATCACCACATACGTAGAGCTGTCGACGGCGATCTGGCGCAGCCCTTCATCCGGCCACGCGACGATCAGC
>VBKD01000240.1 GCA_005888075.1 Chloroflexota bacterium | reverse complement strand
GATCAAGACCAGCGCCGAGTCGGCTGGCCGCGATCCCGGCGACGTCCAGATAGCAACGCTGCTCATGACGTGCGTCGATCCCACAGACGACGCCGCCGTTTTCGCGGCGCGGCGCGGGATCGCCTTCTACTGCGCGTCGAAGCACTACCTGCACATCGCCGACATCTGCGGCCTGGGCGCGGACGCCCGCAAGGTCAAGGTCGCGTGGGAGGAGCGCGCCTTCGATCGCGCGACCGAGCTCGTCTCGGATCAACTGCTCGACAAGTTCAGCCTGGTCGGAACGCCGGAGGCGAATACGGCGCGGATCCAGTGGCTGTTCGACAACAACGTGTACCCGATCGTCTATCCGCTTCCGCGGCGCGAGCGGATGGTCGAAGACCACCACAGCGTCTTGGAGCAGGCATCACGCTGGGCACATACATTGGAGATTGCGCCGGCCGACCCCGTGACGTCGGGCTGATCTTGATCCGCCCGCCGGATCACAGCCGTAGCTCGCGCAACCTCTGATTCGGCCGTCTCCCACCCGCCCCGTGTCGTACGTTCCACCGCGTAGTCGGAATGCGCTGACCAGCGTATGCGAGACGACCCACATTGTCTTAACTTCGTGTGCCTGGAGGCGAGTTTGTCCGCCGACTTGGCTGTTTTCTTGGCTGTCAGCGAACCGTAGCTTCGTCCTGTCGCTTCGGACTCGAAACGCAACTCGGGCTGGTCTAGATCTCGGAGCGTTCGCTCGACACGGCGACCAAGTAATAGAGGATTGTGCGAACGACCAACTGCAAAACGAACTGGCCGAGGTTGGCCACACCGAGGTTGTAGATCAGCGAAAACACGACGCTGACGGCCAGCGCTTGTAGGAGGGTTCTGCGGCCGCGCTCCAATCCACGGGTCATCTGCCAGGCGCCCACGAGCATGCCGAGCTGCGCCACGATGAGGAGAGCCCAGCCGGCGATGGCAACCGCGAAGTTGCCGCCGTGGCCCCCAGATCCTGCGACCAGCACCGAGGGCAGGCCTGCTGCGAACAAGGCGATGAGTAACAACACAGATAGGACGACCACCACCCAGCCGATGACCCGCCCCGAGATTCTGACGAGCGGACGACGACGGTCGATAAACGATGCGTCGGCGATTGCATTGAGAAAGGTCACTGTGCTTCTCCTTAATCAGGTTGCTGCTACGATCCTGCCGCCAGTTGACGAACACGACTGAGGTCGTCAGCTACACGCCATACCTCGGCAATGCGATTACCTTCGAAGCGGAGAGGCC
>VBKD01000239.1 GCA_005888075.1 Chloroflexota bacterium | reverse complement strand
TTCCGGGTTCCCCAGCATCGCCGGCATCGATTTCAACCAGCACATCCTCTACAGCCTGATGTGGGCCGCGATCGACCCCACCCTGTCGTGGATCGGCGCGGCCGTCCTCGTTGCGGCCTTTGGCGCCTGGATCTGGTTTCGCGATTCCCAGCGGCGGCGCAGCGGACTGGTCGCACCTCCGGCCAGCCTGACCTTGATCAAAATCGCCATGATCGCGATCTCCGCCCTCGTCGTCGTGGCTATCTGCAACTTCAACCGCGCGAACCTGGGAACGTTGGAGGGCGTGCCCTGGGTCATCCCCATCGTGTTGGCGGTGCTTGGTGCCTGGACCATCCTGCTGACGCGTACGAAATACGGCCGCTACGTCTACGCGATCGGCGGCAACCCGGAGGCTGCCCGGCGCGCCGGCATCAACCTGGGGGTCATCCGGACAATCGCTTTTGCCCTCTGCTCCGTGACGGCCGGCATCGGACTTCTGCTCTTCGCGTCATACCTCGGCGCGATGTCGAGCAGCGTCAACGGCGGGCAGCTGGTCCTCTACGCCGTGGCCTCCGCCGTCATCGGGGGCACGAGCCTGTTCGGCGGCCGCGGCAAACCGCTTCATGGAGTCATCGGCGGACTCGTCATCGGCGCCATCTACAACGGCATGTACCTCCAGGGCTTGGCCGTTCAGTACCAGTTCATCGTGACCGGTCTGGTTCTCATCGCGGCTGTGACGATCGATTCCATATCTCGCCGCGGATCGCTGTCCGGCAGCGTCGGACGCGTCTGACCTGATTCCGCGGGTTGCCGGGCATGGGCCCTAAGGGGTAGCCTTTCGGCTCACAGCAACGTTTTACCCCACGCCAGAGCATCGAGGTAGCACATGAAACTTGGCACACAGGCAGCCATCGTCGCGTTGGTCGGACTAGCTCTGATCGCTTGCTCCACCGGCGCACCCAACGCAGGCGTGGTGCTCGGCAAGAAGGTCGCCTTTCTCGTCCCCGACTCGCGATCGGATCGATTCGAGACCAAAGACAGACCGCTCTTCCAGGCGAAGCTGCGGGGCATGTGCTCGAACTGCGAAGTCATATATGGCAACGCGAACCAGGATGACACGACCCAGGTGAAGCAAGCGGACTCGGCGCTCGCGGGCGGGGCCGGCGCGATCGTTCTTGACCCCGTCAATGGTCCCGCGGCCACCGCCATCGTCGCCAAAGCGGCCAAGCTCCACGTCCCGGTCATCGCGTACGACAGGTTGATCATGAACACCGCGAACCTCAACTACTTCGTTGGCTTTGACAACGAGGCGGTTGGCGTGATCCAGGGAACCTCGTTGCTGAAGCAGCTCAGCGCCAAGAGCAACCCGACGATCGTGATGATCAATGGCGACGCCGACGACCCCGCGGCGGGCCTGCTGAAAAAAGGCGCGCACAGCGTGCTTGATGGAAAGGTCAAAGTCGCCTACGAATACGACGCCGTCTCCTCGAGCCCCTACGTCGCGAGGCAGGATATGACCGATGCGCTCGCTGCGTTGAGCAACCAGGTGGACGGCGTATACGCGGCCGACGACAGCCTGGCCTCGGGAGCCATCCTCGCCATAAAGGAAGCAAAGATCAACCCTCTCCCCGTGGTCACGGGCGGAGACGCGCAGCTCGAGGCCGTCCAGCGAATCGTCGCGGGCGAGCAGTACATGACGGTCTACAAGGCCATCAAGCAGGAGGCTGAGGCCGCCGCTCAGCTGGCTTACGACCTGACCTACGGCGTTGCCGTGCCGGCGGCGACGACCGGCGGCAAGACCCTGAACAACGGAGCCAAGGAGGTTCCCTCGGTGGTCGTCAAACCGCTGGAGGTGACCAAGAAGACCCTCGTTTCGACCGTGCTCGCCGACGGCTTGTGGAAGCGGTCGGAAATCTGCACGGCGAACTACGCGACCGCGTGCCGCGAGGCCGGGATCGGGTAGAGGAACCCCCGGGTTCCTTCCCCCGCAGAGGGGGAGGCAAGGGTGGGGGTGGGCGGCGCCGGCCGGCATGAGCCGGGTTGATTGGGAATTGGCGGGACTGGGTAAACGTTCGTCATAAAGATGGCAAACCCAAGACCCGAGCTACTCCCCGTACTTCCGATGGACGACGTCGTCGTCCTACCCCACATGACCGTCACGCTGGCCGTCGAAGGCGACGACCAGAAGGCGGCGATCGAGGCTGCCCGCCAGGGCAACCGCCTCATCCTCCTCGTGCCCCGCGTCGACGGCAAGTTCGGCGGCATCGGCACTGTCGGTCGCCTGGGTGACTCCGCGGAGCTCCCCACCGGCGCCGAGGCATTCATGATCCGCGGCGAGTACCGCGCCCGGCTGGGCAGCGGTCAGGCCGATATCGCGGGCGCCTTGTGGGTCAAAGCCGACCCGATCAACGACCCTGAAACTCCCTCTGAGAAGGTCCAGGAGCTCGCCCGCGAGTACCGCGCCATGCTCGAGAACATCGTCGAGTCGCGCGGCGTCCCGCAGGTCGTGCAGTTCCTGCGCGCCGCCCGGACGCCCGGTCACCTGGCGGACCTCGCCGGCTACTCGCCGGACCTGAGCACCGAGCAGAAGCTCGAGGTGCTCGAAACAGTCGACCTCGAGGAGCGGCTCACCAAGCTGATCAGCTGGACCAAGCAGACCCTGGCCGAGGCATCGCTCAAGGAGAGGATCCGAAGCGAGGTCGCCGAAGGCATGGAGAAGACTCAGCGCGAGTTCCTCCTGCGCCAGCAGATGGAAGCGATCAAGAAGCAGCTGAACGAGGGCCAGACCGACGTGGTGTCGACGTACCGCGAGAGGATCGCGAAGGCCGAGATGCCCGAGTCTGTTCTGACGGAGGTGGTCCGGGAGCTGGACCGTCTGGAGCGCACCAGCGAGCAGAACCCGGAATACGGATGGATTCGCACCTACCTGGACTGGATGCTCGACATCCCCTGGAATGTGCGCTCCGAGGAC
>VBKD01000238.1 GCA_005888075.1 Chloroflexota bacterium | reverse complement strand
ATCACGCAGTTGGAGATGACGACGTCGACCGCCGCATCGGACAGCGGAATCGCCTCGATCGTCCCTTTGAGGAAGGTCGCATTCTCAACCCCGGCGCGCGCCTTGTTCTCATTGGCCAGCAGCAGCATCTCGTCGGTCATGTCGACGCCATACGCATGCCCGCCCGGGCTCACCCGTCGAGCCGAGAGCAGCACGTCGAGGCCCGGGCCGCTACCGAGATCCAGGACGACCTCACCCGCATGCAACTGCGCGAGTGCCGTCGGATTCCCGCAGCCGAGGCTGGCGCCGAGCGAGAGGCCGAGCGCCTCGACTTCCGCTCTTGAGTACTCGTCTTCCCCGATGGGGCCGCTGATCGCATCCGAACCACCGCAACAGCTCGAGTCGCAGCAGCTACCGCCGTCGCGCAGCTTGATCGCCGTTTCCGCGTACCTGGCTCGGACGGAGTCTCGAATCGTGTCCATGCAGCCCTCCAGGGGGATCGATTGATATC
This sequence comes from Chloroflexota bacterium, assembly GCA_005888075.1. Lineage (GTDB taxonomy): Bacteria > Chloroflexota > Dormibacteria > Dormibacterales > Dormibacteraceae > 40CM-4-65-16. The sequence continues at coordinate 2,124 of VBKD01000238.1, read as the reverse complement.
TGTCGATGGGATGCTAGCAAACCCATAGACAACTGTCAATGGAACGGGTAGAATAACAGGGTGAAGACCGCCGTTCCCGAACGGGTCAAAGGTGTCTGCTGCCCGCCATCGATTCCGCTCTCCATCGCCAAGGTCGATGCCTGCGTCGACGTCTTGAAGGCGCTTGCCGATCCGACGCGGCTGCAGATGGTCGGTGCGCTCAAGCGTTCTTCGCAGCCGGTCTGCATCTGCGACTTCACGGCCGCCTTCGACCTGAGCCAGCCGACGATCTCGCATCACATGGCCAAGTTGCGCGATGCCGGCCTGGTCGAGGTCACCAAGAGGGGAATCTGGGCCTATTACCGGCTGGCTGATCGTCTCGAGCCGAGAACCCGCGCCCTTCTCGATGTACTGGTCTGAGGCGACATGTCGAAGGTTCTCTTCGTGTGCACGCAGAACGCGGGACGCTCGCAGATGAGCGAGGCGCTCTTTCGGCGCGCGGCCCAGGGCCGCCACGAGTCTCGCTCGGCAGGCACCCGTCCGGCGGAGCGGGTGCACCCCGTGGTCGCCGAGGCGATGCGCGAACTGGGCATCGACATTTCGGGCAACCGGCCACAGCAACTCACCGACGATCTCGCCCAATGGGCCGACCTCGTGGTCACCATGGGATGCGGCGACGAGTGCCCCTACCTCCCGGGAAAGCGATACATCGATTGGGATCTCTTAGACCCCGCCGACTTACCGATCGAGCAGGTGCGGCTGGTGCGCGACGACATCGAGGCCCGGGTTCACGACCTGGTGGGGGAGCTCGACGCGCGTGCGGCGCCGAAGGCCGCGAGTTCGGCGAACTAAGGAAGCCAGATCTCGGACGCGGACTGGACGTCGGTGATCCACCAGCGGCCGTCGATATCGACCAGGGTGTAGTGGTAGTAGCCGAGGAAGCGGTGCGTGGTGCGCCGTCCCAGGCCGACCCCCTTTTCCGCATCCGGCACCAGCCGGTAGATCCACTCTTCCTTGGTCGTGACGTTCACGTTTTGCGGGCTGGCTTCCAGGCCGTAGGCGGATAGCTCGACCTTGCCGATCTGCAGGTAGGCGGTGTAGGAAACGTCGAGCACCTCGCAGGTGATGTCGAGCCGGGCGGCGGGGAAGGACTCGAAGTCGCCCGAGAGGTCGTGTGCGACCTGGGAGAGCATCGGCTCCAGGTAGACCTCGCGCAACACATCGGCGTCACGGTTGTTGTACGCCTGCTGGTTGAGCTTGATCGACCGAAGCACGGTGTCCTTGATCGCGGAGACGTTGAACGCGGTCTCGCGCTGCACGCCTAGAGGGTATCAAAGGCTAGCAGGGCGTCCGATTCCGGACGAACGGGTGACGGTTGCGTAAAGCCTTGTGAAACCGGCCGCCCCCGATCCCGCGGCCCGCATCGTAGTGCGAAGCAATGCCCTCGATCCGCGTCAAATCATTGCGCCACTAGCTGCCTCTGGCGTGGAACAGGCGGCGGTCAGTGTGCTGAAAGAGGCCTTCGTGACCAAACCACACGCCACGTCCAGCTTCCGGACTCGCTTCAACTGGCGGCTCTGGGTGGTGCTGGGCGCCCTCACCGAGCTGTTCCTGATCTACGTGGCACGCTGGTGGGCGCCCTCGCCCGTCACCTACTTCCTGGCAGTGCTCTTCCTGCCGGTCATGGTGCTGACCGGCTTCTGGTCCGCCAAGTACTTCAAGCTGGTCCAGCTCAACCTCGAACTCTCGCGGCGGGCCGACCAGAACCTCCAGGAGCTGAGCCACTTCTTCGAGACCGCGACCGCGGTCTCCAACCTCACCAAGCTGGGCGAGGATCTGGGCACGCTGACGCTGAAGCTGGCGGAGCTGCTCGACGTCGAGATGTGCGGTTTCTTTCTCTACCAGGAGGGGCTGGAGGCCTTGATCGCGCCGGCGGCGCCCTCCGGCATGCGGGAGAGCCGGCTCTTCAACCAGATGCGGCTGAACCAGCTGCGCTTCAGCGCCAACGCCTCGACCCTGATCGGCCGGGTCTTCGTCACCCAGCAGCCGGTGATCGTCCTCGATTGCCTGCACGACATCGAGGCCGGCCAGCTGCTGCCGCAGACCTTCGGCTATCACGACCTTCTTCTTGTGCCGCTCGGCTCG
>VBKD01000121.1 GCA_005888075.1 Chloroflexota bacterium | reverse complement strand
GCATCCTTGAATGTTGTCCAGGTCAACGTCAGATCGCTCGCCGGGACCGCGCCCGGCTCGAACCTCGAGCTTCCAGCTGGGAAGGTCACGCCGGCACCGAATTCATCGCTTCGCGTGAAGAGCCTCAGAATCTCCGCACCCGCGGCGCTGAATGTACTGTGCCCTGATGAGTATTCGGGAAAGGGCGGGGTTGGAAAGGTGGACGCCTGATAGGGGAACCAGTCTTCGCCGCGCATCAGCTGCGTCCCCCGGTAAGGCCCAGCCCAAGCCCGGACGTGCTGACCTCGGAATAGGTATCGAATGGCTGTGATCGGCCGGACAGAGTCGAAAGCCCGCTTGTTGTCCCAGCAGCAGATGCCGGCATCGAAGATTGCGTTGGTAAGCGCGAAGAAGAGCTTGACGTCGGCGTCAAGGTCGTGTCTCCGCTCGCCATTGCGGTCGCGGCGGGAGACGTACTGGGCCAAGAGATCCCAGTGGCCCGGCGGCAGCTCTGAGCGGGGGCCGTCGGCCCAATATTCAGCGATCATCTTTTGCTCGTCGGTAAGCCCGGCACTGAGCTCGAGCAGGGCGCTGGCCTGCGACCGGTAGAGATCCGAGCCATATGTCGCCGGACCGACGGCTGGTCGGAGCTGTGCGGCTGAAGAGAGCGCAAACGGTTTCACGCGCTGCCATTGAGCACCGACGAACGGCTGTGTGACCACAGCTCCGGTCGCGTCGATGTAGCGAAGTGGCTGCCATCTGTTCGGATCATTAACTGAGGCCGGATCGAAGGCCACTCGGGTGTCCATCGAAGCGTTTTGGGACTTATAGGCCGTGTCATCCGAGTATGGGACGCCTGGCAGACCACCCGGCTCGTCGCCGAGCTGATTGGCGCCGTCCCGGTGTCGGAATCGAAGGACCGCCTCCGCGGCGATGTTCCCAACCCCGATCGGCGTGGAGCCGTCGGTTGTTTTGTTGTTGGGATCAAGGCCGAGGCTGCGCATCAGCGGATCGAAAACAGTGAGCTTGTCGCCTGGGAAGATGTCGACCGCCGCGCGGTAGGCGGCGAAGCTGATGGCGGTTTCCTTGTTCACACGCGTGCGCTCATGATGCGGGCGGCGGAGACCACCCCCGAGCTGTGTTCCGATGGCGGTGCGGTCGTAGGCGGCCCATGCGTCATAAATGCCTGTATGGACGATGGCCAGAGCGCGCGCGACCATTGGCGGGCCGAGCTTTGAGTCTCGGACCCCTTGCAGCGCGGCTGCGTTCCAGCGCAGGACGACGCTGTCGCCGGTTTCCGATCCCGCTTCCCTTACGGAGGCAAGCGCGGGGCGATGAGCCCACGCTATCTCCGGAACCAGCAACAACGCCGTGCCTGCGCCGACCCGCTTCAAGAATTGGCGGCGCGTGATTGCGACCGCCCGCGCATTTCGCGACATTACTTATCTACTGTCACGATCCCCCGATCGTGATGTGGCCCTCCAGCAGGATCTCGTGGAATGTCAATCCAGAGATTTCGAGTGTCACCGTGGTGCCCGGTCCTCCTGCCCGGACCGTCGCCGTGAACGGCAAATCGTGGCCCGCACCTAAACCGGTCACCTTTGCGGTCCCACGCAGTACGGCCGTGTTGCCATTCACCGCCACCGAGATCACCTTCCCTGTGACGTACATCGCGTTGACCTCGAAACGCCCACTCCCGTCACCGGTCGCCTTCGCGGGAGCGAGGGCCAGACATTCAAACGCCCCACCCTGTGCATCGGCGTGAAAGGCCAGCACGGTCATCACAGGGACCGGTGAAGCTCCACCGGTACCGCCCTCGATGATCGTGCGCCCGGCGCCCGAGACCTGTCGGTGACTGTCGCTCTCAGCCCCGGCGACGACCGGGGCGGAGGCGGAAGCAATCACAGCGAACGCGAGCAATGCGCCACCGAGTCTTACCCTCGGCCACCATCGGTCGACTCGCAACATGGCTGGTCCTCCTTATTCACACTGAGTGCAAAGGGCTGGACCGACATGTGGGGTCGGTCCAGCCTTGGATTCACGACTCGAGCGCTGCTCGGGGCTAGTGCTCGTCCTCTTTCAGGACGTGGAAATTCGTGCGGTCGGCGTTTCCAGGCGGGGCAGGAGGTGATTCCTTGTTCCAGTAATCGATATACCCCTTTGTCGTGGTGATTCCCTCGAACACCGCGTCGGACGTCCCGTTCAAGTGACAGCTGACCGTAAGCACCCCCGGGCTCCCGTCCGAGTAGCGAATCCGCATCACAGCCAGGCCCGCACTTTCGTCCTCGCGGTCTCCGATGGCGTCATGTGGTAGGGGCGGGGTGCCCGGCGCGGGAGTCCAGCTGACCAGTCGCTTCACCAGGTAGGTACCGGTCGCGGTTTGGTAATCTTGGAGTTGTCATTGGCTCGAGCTGATGCAATGCCACCCGCTGACAACGTGCCGGTGGCGAAGTTGACGCTAATGATGTCCCACCGGACCTTGCCGCCTTCGGCAAAGATGGCGGTCGGAATCCCGAGTGCACCCAGCACCCCGACCGCACCTGCTCCTTTCAAAACTTGCCGGCGACTGAGCTGAAGATCTTTCATCGAATCCATCCTTTGCTTCCCCCTACAAATGGATCGATCCAAGGGTGCGGGCGAGCAGACCTTATGGGCGTGCTGCCATTGCGAGAGCCGTCTCGTCGTTAGGACACACTTCGTCGGCGCTCCACCCCTACGACCGACAGATCAAGGAATTCATACGCTCGCGAGGCGAGGTCGTCAAGGGACATTTCCCGCCGGCGAAACTGAGGACTTGTTGACAGCAAAACAATGACGACCGGCGTCATGATCGCGACCTACCAGCCGGCCTAACCCGCGCGCCTGTGTAAAGAGCGCTGGCGTAGCTCCGGCTTTCCGTCAGAATCCCTCGGTGACCGATAGGGCTGAGCGTGCGCTGCGTGAGGTCTTCGGCCTGGAGGCATTCCGTCCCGGCCAGGCAGAGGTCGTTGGCGCAATGCTCGAGGGACGGGACGTTCTCTCGGTAGCGCCCACCGGGTCGGGCAAGAGCATCAGCTACTGGGTCCCGGCTGTCGTCGACGGCGGGTTGACGATGGTCGTCTCGCCGCTGATCGCTCTGATGAAGGACCAGGTGGATCGCCTAACCGAGCGGGGCGTCGCCGCGACGTTCATCAACTCGTCGGTGGAGCGGCCCGAGCAGGTCGATCGGCTGAGAAGGGCGATCGCGGGCGAATACCGGCTGGTGTTCCTTGCACCTGAACGGCTTGCGCGCCCGGGGTTCATGGAGCGGCTGGCCGAGCTTCGCGTCCGCCGGGTGGTCGTCGACGAGGCGCACTGCATCTCGACATGGGGACATGACTTCCGGCCTGACTACCGTCTTCTGGCTGGCGCGATAATTGCCTGCGGACGGCCGCCGGTGGCCGGATTCACGGCGACGGCAACGCCGCAGGTACGCGCGGACATCGCGACCTCGCTTGGTCTCCGGGATCCCTTCATCTCAGTCACAGGGTTCAACCGGCCGACGCTGACGTTGTCGGTAATCCGCTGCCGCGGCGAGCGCGCTAAGCGCGAAGAGCTGCGCCGGCTCCTTTCGGATGCGGGACAGCGTGCGCTGGTCTACGTCGGCACGGTCAAGGCGGCTGAGGAGGTGGCTGCCTATCTGGACGCCGCCTGCTATCACGGGCAGCAGGACCCGCTGCTACGCCGGCGCATCCAGGAGGACTTCACGGCGGGACGCCTCAGGGTGGTCGTCGCGACTTCGGCGTTCGGTATGGGCGTGGACATCGCCGACATCCGTCGCGTCATCCACTACCACCTGCCGGGAAGCCTCGAAGCGTACTACCAGGAAGCCGGCCGGGCGGGACGCGACGGGGAGCCGGCCGAATGCACGCTCCTCTACAGTCCCGCTGACCGCGAGCTGCAGGCTTTCTTCATCGAACAGTCCGGGCTCGAGGACGGTTCGCCCCTGAAGGACCATGCCTATGCCCGGCTGGCACAGGTCATGGCCTATGCAGAGATGCGCGACTGCAGGCATGCGCGGATCGCGGACTACTTCGGCGAGAAGGGCGTGGCACGGCGGTGCAACGCCTGCGACAACTGTCTGAGTGCGCGGCCTCCCGAGGAGGCAGTGCCGGTCGACGCGGTCGTCGCCGGGCTCGCGGCAGTGGCTCGTTTCAGCGGACGGGTCGGACTTGCCAACGTGGCTGCGGTTCTCGGCGGGAGGCGGACAAAATGGGCGGCCGCGCAGCAGTGGGTTGAGGAGCTGCCGTTCTACGGCGCTTTGAGGAGATGGACTGACGAGCGCGTCAGGCAGCTGCTTGCTGAGATGGTGAGAGCAGGCCTTGCCCGGCAGAGCTCGGGGGAGTACCCGGTTGTCGAGCTCACGCCCGCTGGCCGCCAGGCGGTGACGCTTGGCACGGCGCCACCGCTCACCCTGCCGGCCGAGGTGCCGAAGCTACGCAGCGGGTCCGCGACGCAGGCCGACGCCCCGATCGAGCTGGTGGACCGCTTGAGGAGGTGGCGGCTGGAGACCGCGCGCGCTTCCGGCGTTCCCGCTTATGTGGTCTTCCACGACTCCACGCTTACCGCGATCGCGGCGGCGCGACCGGCGAGCCTCGCCGAGCTCCTACGCGTCACCGGAGTGGGAGATTCGAAGCTGCGCAAGTACGGAGAAGAGGTGCTGGAGGTGCTGCGGACGCCCTAGGGTCGCTCTATCTGATCCTGGCCGCAGGACGAACCGGATCGGACAGCCGCTATGAGCCGGGCTTGAGCTGACTGGAATACTCAGCCTGGTCGTAATGGCCAAAGGAAGTGCCTCAGTCCCTCGTCGTCGATCTTCCACTCCTCAAAACCGCTCACCCGCACCGCCCCTCCTGTACCCCCTGGTCCGGCATTCGTGCCGGTGACCTAGGCCCGCGTTGGTATCTGCTGCACAGCCCACGAATTCCCGTCAGGATCACTGAAGAAGATGAATGAACCCCAAGGATGTACTTGGACTTCGCTTGTCTTCACGCCGCGACCCGAAAGTTCCCGGCGAACAGCTTCAACGTCGTCTACGACAACCTGAAGACCTTTCTGGGATCCAGGAGCCATCTCCGTAATGCCGATTCCCATCACTATTGAGCACCTTGACCCAGGTGGGGTGAGCTGCACGAAGCGCAGTCCATCGTTGACCTGGTGATCGTGGTCCAGATTGAAGCCGACCTGGTCGACGTAGAACGATTTGGCCCGGTCGATGTCAGCCACTGGCACGGCAACGAGTTCGAGCTTCATGTCCATGCTCCAAATCTAGTCGCTCATGTGCAAACGTGTCCGAGACCCGGCCCGCATGCGCATCTCTCTCACACGAGGGGTGTCAAGCCTCAGCCGAAGTAGGTGTAAAGCATCACCCGAAGTACTGACAACCATCAGCCGAAGGCGTTTTGTCGCACTTCAGCCGAACTTGCACATTCAGATGGTGCTCGCGCCGGGAATCGAACCCTGAACCTTGGGATTAAGAGGAGATTGACCTTCCTTGCCAGGAAGCGTCAGGACATGTCAGGGCGTGCCTCGCGTATTCGGCGCCCTGACGGGTTTGTGCACAGAGCGTCCTGGCGTGTCGCAGATTGCCCTGGGTACGCTGTCAATTAGGTTGTCAGAAGGCGGTCAGACTGCGCTCAGCGAACTTCAGCCTGGCCTGCGCCTTTCGGAACGCAGAACGGCAGGAGCACGATCAACGGCGGGAGACTGCCGACGTAAAACAATGGCGAGTAACGGCTGCCCAGCCGCGATCGTTAATGATGTGCGGTGAAAACTCTCGTCGTCGCGCTCGTCCTTCTCCTTGCGGCCTGTGAGAGCCAACCTTCCGCCGCGTCGAGCACGACCCCTTCGCCACTCGAAGACTATGGCCCACCCCCCGCGGCCGCCCCTCTGATCTACGCGCGGGATTCGAAACACGCCGGCTGGTACGTCGGAATCGACTGGACGGGCAAGCCACGGGCGACGATCAAGCTCGCCCGGCCGCTAGATCAGTTCACCAACCTCGTCCAGTCGCCCGATGGATCGGCCTTCTTCAGCGATGACCGGGGTGTGAGCTATGGCCCGATTTTAGATGCGCTTGGGCGACCCCAGCCGACCTTCCCTGTGCCGTCGGGACTCCGCCAGATCGTGTGGGCAGACGACAACCGGCACCTTTGCAGCATGTCGTTCCAGAATGGCAATTTCGTTCTGTCATGGCAGGTATCGACCTACACGCAGACTGTCGCGGTGGTCGGAACCGGGCCGAATCCCGAGTCAGGCCTTGGAAACGCCATCGGTATCGTGGCCTGCGCCTTCGAGACCGAGCCCAAAGCCATCGTGGATCGCGCCCGATCTCTCGTGGCGACCGAGTATTCGGTCATCGGGCTCACTGACGGAAGGACGTTGCTGCACGCTTCGATCGGGTCAGGAATTGGCAACGATGTTGTCACCAGCCACGACGCCAGGCTGATCGCCTTGAACTCCCTTGGGTCGACCGGTCAGGGTGCGGCTCACACGACTGTGATCGATCTGACGACCGGCTCCTCCACGACATTTGATCCCTCGGTGGACATCCTCGCGTTCAGCGGCGACGACCGAATCGCGATCGCCACGCCGCACGCTTGGACCTCGGGGTTCCCGACCAAGCTCGATGCGATCGACCTCGCGACAGGTCGTGTGCTCTGGCGTTACGACGGCGCCGAGGAGCTGGTGACGTACCTTGCCCAACCCGGCGGCGAAGACTTCGCGCTTATGCTCAAGATGGTCAGCGACCAAGCCCTGCGCCCTACGATCCACGTCCTCATCGAGCATCCGGACGGGTCAGCGACGGTCGTACCCGGCGCTTATGTCCGTCCTTGACCTCGACCGCAAGGCAGGCGCGCCCTTGTCCCCCGTCCGGCGAATGGAACAATTTCACTCAACCCGCCGAGCAACAGCCGTTGCCAAATCACTCCAAATCGGATCGAGCTCTGTCCGATTTGCACAAGATCGGGCATCTTCGAATGTTTCGTGTATGTGTCCGTCGCATAGTTGCCCACCTGGATGTCGGCGGAAGAAGTCGGCCTCTTCTCGCTCAACGACCTCCTCGTAAGCCTCGCGCACGACCACAACGACGTCTGGCTGATTGACCGGCGTCAGGTAAATGTGCCTAACCTCCACAACTTCGCCATGGTCGGTCTGGTAGAAGGGCATGTGACTGAGCACCTCTTGTCATTGACTCATCGCGGTCGGGATGCTCGATCTGATCCGTAAGCTGTCAAATGCCGCGAATGTGACGCATCGGGCCACAGCGGCCACAACATGTGGTCAACGAAAAGAGATGAACTACCAAAATATTGGTGCTGGGTATAGACCTTCGGGTGATGCGTCCGGAATGTATTTCGGTTGATCTGTCTCACTCCCATCTCAATTTATCGCCTCGCCGCTGTGCCTTCGGCGTGCTTCTTGCGGATCTCACCGGCGCTCGCCCGAGCCGCGGTTTTGAGTAGCTCGTTGCCGGCCCAGAACTGAAAGAGGCCAGGTGTCACGAGGACGTCGCAGGAGCTGCCGCCGTAGTGCTTGCCCACGCTGATGTGCTGAGAGTCAACGCAGACAACACCGTTTCGAGCCACCAGGCGCGAGACCCATTGCTCACCATTGCGCTGTGGCCGGCGTAGCTCGTGTCGGACCTGGTCGCCCTGCGCCTGGAATCGAGTCTGCGGCGTCCGGTCGCCCAGCGACTGGTGCGGACGTTGCGTGTTGTAGTAAGTCACCCACTCATCGAGCGCCTCCTGTGCTGCCTTCAGGTTGCGGAACATCTGCCTGGTGTCGAACTCTGCTCTGAGGGTGCGGTGAAAGCGCTCGATTTTGCCGGTCGTGGTCGGCTTGCGCGGCATCGTGAGGATGTGGTCAACGCCGTTTTCACGGCAGATGCGGTCGAACAGCACCTCGACCGGGGGTTGGGCATAGCGGCCGGTAAAGACCTTGCCGTTATCGGTCAGGACCTGCTGTGGGACGCCATAGGCCTGCAGCGCTGAACTGAATCCATCGCAGACCGCCTGCGTCCGCTCGCGTGCCATGAGCCTGGCCGAGATGCAGAACCTGGAGTAGTCATCGATTCCGGTCAAGGCTTTGGCTGAGCTGCCGTCGGAGAGCAAGAAGCCGTGCACCACGTCGAACTGCCAGAGCTCCATCGGCGCTGCGCGCTCCCAGCGTTTCCAGGTTTCCCGGCGCCGGCGTCGTGTCATGGGGTCGATGACGGCGGCCCGCACCAGACAGCGATAGACCGCCGACTCTGAGGGCGCCGGCTCAACCTGCTTGCGAGCCAGCTCATAAGCGATTCGGTGAGCTCCCCAGTACCGATGCGAGCGACGCATCTCGAGCACAATTGCTTCGATCGTCGCTGGCATCTGATGAGGGCAGTGCGCCGGGCGGCGGGAACGGTCGCTCAGTCCTTCAAGTCCCTCAGCCTCGTACTGCGCCAGCCAACGGTGCATCGTCCGCCGACACACTCCCCAATCCGTCGCCACCTCGCTCACCGTCCGACCGTCGGCAATAACCGCCAGAATCGCCTTGTACCTTTGCTCAGTCACACTCATCTCCCTCATAGGCGGGAGCGTGACAAATCAGCCGAAGTAGCTGTGACGCATCAGCCGAAGGTGTGTAACCCATCAGCCGAAGGCCTTTGGGGACGTGTCAGCCGAACTTGCACAAAATATTGGTGCTCGCGCAGGGAATCGAACCCTGAACCTTGGGATTAAGAGTCCCCTGCTCTGCCAGTTGAGCTACGCGAGCGGGATGAACTAGGCCGTTAGTCGATTCTAAGGTTCTCCGGCCGTTAACAGCCTGGGTTCCCTCACGCGCGCCGGCCGTCTAGCTTGCTCACGTGCCAGCCAAAGCCCCTCTCGACGTGGACCTCGAGGACAAGTTGATCTACGGCCTAACGCCCACGCGCCTTGCATACCTTGTGGTCGCCCTGCTCGGTGCGTACTCGACGTGGTCTTCGCCTTGGGCGGCCGCGCCTATTCGAGGAGCCCTAGCGAGCCTGATTATTGCGGCTGGCGTTCTTGCGGCATGGGGCCGGTGGCGTGGCCGTGCGGCCGACCAATGGATCCGCGACTTGGCACTCTTTGCGGTACGCAACTACCGAATTGAATGGACCCACCAACGCCGATTGCCAGTCAACTATCTGCCGGAAGAGTCGGTCAAGTCGGATCTCGACTCCAATCCGCTGCCCGTTGCCGCATGATTCGAGCGCTCAAATTCGGCCCCCTCCGCCTTGCACCACGGGATGCCGCGAAGCGATTAGCCGGCACACATGACGCCATCGTCGTCGCAACAGGATCTCTCGGCTTTTCCGACGCCGCCGATGACGATCGCCAACGCTGGCTTCACGCGTTCCGGAGACTGCTCGACGGTTTGGACGCTCCAATGCAAGTCATCATCGAAGTCCAGCCTGGAGCAGAAACCGAAGCCGATCATCAAGCCACGCTGCCCGCTTTGTTCGATGACATGCGCGGCGCCGACCTGAGTTTTGTTGACCAGATCCGAGCGTCGCGCACGTCTCACCAATTCGTGACTTCGATGATCACTCATGAGAAACAGTCGAAACGCGCTCAAGCCTACCTCGCGGAGATGGGCATTGGATTCGACGCTTGGTCGTTGCCAAAACCACAGTCGTTTGGCCGGGAGCTCGCGAATCGCTACCTGCACGAGCATGGTTTCAGCCGCAGCTGGTTTGTCGAAAGGCTACCCGGAGTGGATCTCGAGCCCGGATGGTTATTCAATCTTCTTCCACGAGGCCATGCCATCAGCCTTAGCTGGCACGTCGTGCCGTTGCCCGTAGCGTGGATCGTCGCTTACCTGCAACGCCAGTTGATCAACATGCGCGCATCGCGAATGGTGGAGCTGAACGCCGGCACTTCGGATCCAACCCTCGCCGGCGCGTTGCCGAACGCCGAAGACCTCCAGCGTCGCCTCGTCTCCAGCCAGGACAAAGCCTTCCACGTCTCTATCTACCTGACGCTGACCGCCGCCAATGAATCGGAGCTTGAGCTCGGCTCTCGCCGAATCGAATCAGCCGCGCGGGGAATTCTGTGTGACCTTCAGCCGTGCACGTTGCGCATGTTTGACGGCTACACGGCGACGCGTCCCGGCGGTGATGATCGGTTGCAGCGCAAGCGCGTTCTGGACACCAGCGCGCTGGTGACGTTCTTCCCATGGCATGAAGCGGACCTCCAGCAGCCGGGCGGACTTGTACTCGGTCGCCATACCTCCACAGGTGCCCCTGTGCTCGTCGATCCGTTCGATCAGCGCCGATACGCCAATGCCAACATTGGCGTCTTCGGGCATTCAGGTGCAGGCAAAACCTACCTACTCTCCATGCTTGCGATGGGTGCGCTCGGGCGGGGAACCCAGGTTTACATCATCGATCCCGAGCACGAATATGGCCGCCTTGCCATAGAGCTAGGCGGTATCGACGTTCAACTCGCGCTCGGCTCCGCCCACGCCCTGAACGTCCTGGATTTGAGACCTTCAGACCGCCGCGACGAAAGCTGGATCGGGCCTGCCGCGGCAGACGCGGTGGACCTATGCGCGTGCATTTGCGGAGGTCTGGACGAGTCGGACCGCGCCATCGTCGAACTCGCGGTCCGCCAGGCTTATCGGGACATACCCCAGCCATTGATGAGCGACGTGGCAGATCGCTTGCAGGGCGATACGCGCGCCGCGGTTGTCCTGCGGCGCTGGGTCCAAGGTAGCTTGGGTCAGATTTTCAGCGCCCCGACCAACGTCGACCTCGACGCGCCCATCGTCGCCTTTGGGATGCGCGAGCTGCGAGACGAGATGGTGGCGCCGGTTCATTTCCTGCTCGCCGAGGCGCTCTGGGCACGAGTCAAGCGCAAGGATCGCCGTCGCATGCTTGTAATCGACGAGCTGGGTCTGCTATTCGAAGACTCGACAATTCGCCGTTTTGTCGTCAGCCTCGCCCGTCGCATTCGCAAATACGACGGTTCGCTCGTATTCGCCACCCAGAATCCGGGCGATCTGCTGGGCTCAGATCAGGGCTCAGTGGTGGCAACCAACCCGGCACTGCTCTTTTTTGGCGCCCAACGCGCCGGCGAGGCGGCCAAGCTCCAGACGGCTTTCCATCTCAGTCCCCGGCACCGAGCCTGGCTCGAGGCGGCCCATCGGGGCGATTTCCTACTCGCGGCCGGCTCCGATCGTCTCCCGATGCGGGTCCAGGCGCCGCCCTGGCAGGAAGAGGCAATGCGCCTGGCTAGAGCGGGGTCCCGACCCGTGTCCTGATCGGTACTCTTAGACGGAAATGCCGCGAGTACTCCACTACACCTTGTACGGTCTCCCTGAAAACCGCCTGGAAGGCATGCACGAAGAGTTCGATGCTCTTGCCCGGGCAAGGACATGGCGCTCCGGCGAGCCGTGGGTCGCCAGCTCGCAATCGAGAAGCCTGTTCGAGATGGAGTTCTTCCGGCACCTGCGAAACGCTGAGTCAAACGATGTAAGCGCCGCCGGTTTCGTGAAGATGACCGGCGACGAGACCGACGCTTTGATCATCACCATCTTCATGCGCGATCTAAGCGCTCAATATGGAATCCGAGTCGCGATGAGAGACGAGGATCATCCGCTGGCCAAATTGCGGCGTCTGGAATTTCAAGCCGGTCGCCTGCCCAGCGGTCAGTCTCTCGAAGAGGTACTGGCGAAGCGCCCGGTGATCAAGAAGGTGAAGGGCGAGAGAATCTTCTTTTACCCGCCCACTTTCAGGCTTCACTCGCAGGGCCCACCAAGCCCTGAGTGGGCCTACGCTTTATGCGGCATTCGCGCTTATGCCCCGACACTTCTCGAAGCCGAGCAGGAGGCTTTGAAGATTCTGAGAGGATTTGGTCACCTTGCCGGCTGAAGCCATCCTGGCTACGAACATCAACCTGGAGCCGGGATCGTGGCTTGCCTGGATCATCGTCGGGCTGATCTCCGGGGCGATCGCTGCGCGCGTCGTTGCGGGTCGAGGCTTCGGCTGCATCGCCGACATCGTCGTCGGAGTCGCCGGCGCGATCATCGGTGGCTTTCTTCTGAGCTTGCTCGGATTCGGTGGCA
>VBKD01000120.1 GCA_005888075.1 Chloroflexota bacterium | reverse complement strand
ATGGCTGGTGGCGCAGCCGCAAGCGTGGGTGGCCGCGCTGCTCGCTGTAGATCGGCGGGCCGCCCCAGTACTGGATGAGGAACAGGGTGAGCCTCTCGGTCGCTCCTGACAGGTCCTCCTCCGGATACACGGCACGCAGCACGGGATCGGCGCCGACGCGCTCGTAGAACCGCCGGACCAGCAGCCGAAACGCCTGCTCTCCTCCTGCTAGCTCGTAGACGCTGCGATTCAGCACGGGCGCGGATCCACTCCGGCGGTCGCGAGAATTTCCGCCACAGGACGGACGATGGCCTGGGCGGCCGTCAAGCCGGTCGCGTTCAGGTAGCGCTCGACGATGCGACGGCCGACGGCGTATCCACCCATGTGGGGAACGCCGACGGGCCTCGCGCCAATCCGCTCCGCCACCAGGTCGCCGAGCACGTAGGGCGTCCATTCGGCAAAGCCGCTGCCCGTATCAAAGGCGGCCGTCACCTTTTCGAACGCCGCATCCAGCGCCGGGCCGGCGACGGCCGAGTACCAGCCACCGGTTGAGCCCGGGCCGCAGACCTCCAGCGTGAAGACCTCGGCCAGTCCCTCATGAATCACCCACTCCGCCAGGTTGAAGCCGGTATCGACGTTCGGCGTGCGCAGGTTGTGCGCGAGCTCATGCACGCCGCATGGGCCGATGCGCGTCACGTTGTACTCGGTCGGCCACACGACCAGCCAGATGGTCCCCGGCATCGCGCCCATTCCGTAATAGCCCAGGGTCCGTTCGACGAAGACGGGGTCGTCCGGATTGCCGAGCGTGAGCGAAACCTCGATCCGTTCAGGGTGCCTGATGCCGGGCAGCTCTGACTGCTGGTATTCCCACGCGCGGCTCAGCTCGCGTCGCAGCTGGCCCCACGCGTCTGCTTCGACCAGCCTCTTCAGTGCGGGCGCATAACGCGGATCGTCGACGTTCACCCGAAAGCCGTCGCCCTGCTCGTGAATCTGCTTCAAGCGGTTCATGCGCTGCTCGTCGAACGCCGAGATGCCGCTGATCTCGGCCAGCGCCTCGAGCCGCGCGGATACCGGCAGGGTGAGCATCCGCTCGAGCGCGACGGCGTCATCCCGCACGTCGATCTCGATGTGGTCGCCGGATGACGAGGATGACGTGCGTCATCAGCGACTTCTGAAGCCCGATCGAGTCAGCGATCGCGCCGTTGATCGGCACGCCGATTGCTCCCGTCACGAAGCCGAGGCCCATGACCAGGCCTGAGGCAAGTCCAGCGCGAGCCACCAGGAGCTGCTGCGCCATGAGGAGCATGAGGGGTGCTGTCGAAGCCGCCAGGAACCCGATGAGCATCGCGGTCAGGAATGCCCACCGACCCGGATACATCGTGTACAGGAGGATCGCCGGAATCGTCAGCACGAGGGTCGCCAGGATGACTGTCCGCCGGCCGAACCTGTCAGCCAGCGCACCGCAGCCCACGGTGCCGACCGCGCTCGCGAGTACGAGGGTCGTGGCGAGCGGGCCGTAGAAATCCGCGCCGTAGCCCATCTGCTGGTACCAGGTCGGCGTGAATGCCTGGAACACGTTGACCGTCCAGCTCCGGGACATCATCACGCCGATCACCACAGCCAGCGCGAACAGCGGAGCGCCGCTCGCCGCCCTCGCCGCCCCAGGCGCCCTGGTGGCCGTGACCTGGCCGCGCATCCGCCAGAGCAGGTAGCCGCCGGCGATCACACCAGGGATGAGCAGCAGAGCGGTCCCATGGAGGTTGAATGCCCCGAAAGCGGCGATGCCGATCAACGGTCCCACGGCCACGCCCACGGTGCCCGCGGTGACATAGATCGACATGCCGGCGCTCCGGCGCCATGCCGGCAGCAAGGCCCGCACGTCCAGCGCGCCGAGTGGATGAAAAGCTCCAGAGCCGAGTCCCGAGGCACACGCCAGAACGAGAAGCAGCGGAAAGCTGTCCGCGAATCCCACCAGCGCGAAGGCCAGAGCGGTCCAGCACAACGCGACGCCGGTCAATCGCGTGCCGAAGCGATCGGCGAGCAGCCCGAACAGAGGCTGCGAGATCGCAGCCATGCCTCCATAGGCCAGGCTGACGAGTCCCACCGTGGCGAGGCTCAGGTGAAACCTCCCGATCAGAACCGGATAGAGCACGGGAAGGACGCCGACGTAGCTGTCGACAGTGAAGTGACCCAGCATCAAGGTCAGCAGCCTTCCGTTGCGAAGAAATTCCTTCACGGGATTTCGATGATGCGAGAAGCAACCGCGTTGATGACGCGCGTCGAGTCGATCTGGCGCTCCGGTTGGGCGCGGCCATAGGGGTGGATGTGGCCGTGGACGGCGAGAACGGGATGGAACTCCAGGATCAGGCGATTGAACGCGACGAATCCGAGATGCGCCGGATCCTTGGCGTCGGCGAGGCCGAATGGCGGCGCGTGGGTGACGAGAACGTCCAGCTTGCGTCGATTACGAACGCGCTTCAAACGAATCCGGAACTCGAGCTTCAGCGCGCGCCAGCGCATCTCCGCCTGCGAATACTGATTCGGTCCGCGCTTGTAGCGAAGGCTCCCCCCGAGCCCGGCGATGCGAAGTCCACGGACCTCGGCAAGCCTGCCGTCCACGTTCTCGCATCCGGCCGGCCCGGGGACCCTTTGCTCGAGCTCCAGCGGCGACCAGGTCGTGTCCGGCAACCTAAGGCTTGGGTCGTGGTTGCCAGGCACGAACAAGAGCGGTACGTCGAGCCGGCTGACAAGGTACTCGAGATAGTCGAAAGGAAGGTCCCCGCATGAGACCACGATGTCCGGCCGCAGCTTCGTGAGCTTGTCGCCGTAGAGCGCTTCATCGATTTCGTCAGCGACAGCAAGTATTCGCGTCAGTGTTTCCGCAAATGTACCGTTCGCTGCGCCGTGGACGCAGAACACCGCACATTAATAAGGAAGGGGCCGCATCTCTATCATCCGAGCGGTGAGTGATAAGCGGCCCGCCCCCATCGTCCTGTGGTGGGAGGCCCTGGAGACATGGAAGCAGCTTGCGATCTCGTTTCCTGTGCTTGCGGTCCTCATGCTGCTGATCAATATCGGGCCTTTCGGTCAGCCCCTGGTTCGCTCGGTGATCTACGCGATATTCGAAGGCGGGGTGCTCAGCGGCCTGCTGGCGGTGGCGACCGCGTCGGAGCGGAAGAAGCGCTGATGCGGGTCATGGCCGTCCTCGCCGCCGCGATGTGGATCACGGCCTGCTCGGGACAGGCGTCGACGTTCGCCCTGACGTCGGCCGATGTGGACGCCACGTACTCGTGCCCTGCCGGCGCCAACAATGCCGCCTACGACCTGCACGCCAGCGTTCAGGCGCATAACGCCACTTCCACCACCGTAACCATCAAATCGGTGACCGCCGACATGACCCTGGATGCCACCAAGGGAAGCTGGCTCGAGAAGATCGGCGACAAGTACGACGCGGGCGCCGCGAAATTCACGCCGGTGACGGTCTCGCCGGGAGCGACCACGACCTTGAAGGTGATTGCGTCGAGCGCGTGCACCAACGTCAAGGCAACCAGCGGCGAGAGCTACGGCGACTATCGCGTGACCATCCACGTCGCGACTTCGGCCGGAAGCTATTCGATCTCGAGCAAGAACCTCCACCGCATCGTCGCCGCCTGACGCGACCCCGCTCATCAGCCCCGGGGGTTCGGGCACGCTCAAGCGTTTGCTCGATGGAGGGTCCGCCTTTTGGAGTTGCGCCGTCCCGTGCCATTGCCCCGCGCCTCGATCATTCTCGCGGGGTTCCTGATCGCCGGCCTGATAGGCCTCTTCACCTACTTCTTGCCGGTCTTTCAGACTGCGACCACCTCGACCTTCGGCGCCGGGTCGGTCCCCAATCTCAACCCTGTCCTCGCACCGAAGCAGCCATTCACCGTGCTGCTGCTCGGCTCTGACGACGACTCGAAGTTCGTGCCCGACCGCCTGAACACCCAATCGATGATCCTGGTCAGAGTCGATCCCGTCTCGAAGCAAGCGACCATGCTCTCGATTCCGCGCGACCTCTGGGTTCCCATCCCGGGCCAGGGCGTCGGCAAGATCAGCACCGCGTATCAGCTGGGGGGTCACCAGGCGGCGATCGATGCTGTGGAGAGCAACTTCAAGGT
This sequence comes from Chloroflexota bacterium, assembly GCA_005888075.1. GTDB lineage: Bacteria > Chloroflexota > Dormibacteria > Dormibacterales > Dormibacteraceae > 40CM-4-65-16. The sequence continues at coordinate 13,798 of VBKD01000120.1, read as the reverse complement.
TCATATCGATGACTACGTTTGGATCGGGCTGAACGGCCTGGTCAAGATCGTTGATCAGCTCGGCGGCGTGAACATCTTTGTCAGCAACCCGGTCATGGACGACTTCTATCCCATGGACCTCAGCGCGACCGGGAATCCATATGACTACTACCGCGTGGCCGCGCTCCCCGGTTCCTCACACCTCGACGGGGTCCATGCGCTTCAGTACGTGCGTTCCCGTCACGGTGACCTTCGAGGCGACTTTGCCCGTTCGGAGAGGCAGCAGCAGCTCCTTCTCGCGATCAAAGCGGAGGCCAAGCGGCTGAACGTCGCCGACCTGCCGGCGCTGGCCAATGCCATGAACGGCGAGATCAAGACGAGCATCGGGCTCGACAAGCTCCGCTCGTTGCTTGCCATCGCCAACGAATTCGACGCGAGCAACATCCGGCGCGTCGTGCTGCTGCCTCCCTACACCTCGGAAGGCTTCGCCGACGGTCAGAGCGTTGTGTTTCCCAACTGGGAAGCCATCCGGCCGGTGGTCCAATCGAGCTTTCCGTGATCGGACCCAAATCGACCGCATGAAGCGCTCGGCAATCGTCGCAGGCCTGGTGCTCGCGATGGTCCTGTTCGGTTTCGGCGTCTACCACGCGGCTGCGTTCCTCAAGGCCGACCGGCCCATGGTTCACAGGCCGAGCGAGATCTCAGCGCCTGCCGTACCCGGAACCCTATACCTGGTCCAGGCCGGCGCGATCTATCGCTTCCAGCACGGGCAGTTCACCCAGATCACGCCTGAAAGCGGTTGGACGCAGCCATCGCTCTCGCCTGACGGCCATCAGATGGTCGCGGTCCAGCGGCACACGAACTACTCTGACCTTTACCTGCTGAACCCGTCCGGTAAGACGATCCAGCAGCTGACCAGCAACTCGAGTGAGCGCCCAGAGAACAACCATTGGGCTTTTTATCCACGCTTCAGCCCAGACGGCTCGGTTCTCTTCTACGACTACGACCCCAAGGATCCGTACAACAACTTCCACATCGACCTGGCGATCTTCGCGAGCACCGCCGGCTCGAGCTGGCACTCATCGAAACAGTGGACGAATCCCAACGACTACTCGGGCGGCGACGTGACACCGGTACCGCTGCGCGGCGGCGCCTTGATCTACACCAAGTTCGTGATCGACGATCAGTACAAGCTGCACTCGCAGATCTGGATGCAGTCACGCGCCGGAAGCCAGGGCGTCGCATTGACCCCGCCTGAGCTCGATTGCCTGCAGCCCGCACTGTCGCCGGACCTGAAGCAGATCGCCATGGTCTGCACACGGGGACAAGCCCAGACGGCCGAGCTGGATGTGGCCGGCTTCGACGCGGCAACGTCGACCGCCGGCCCACCCACCCCTCTCGTCCAGGGGGAGCTCGTGGCGTCGCCCGCCTTCTCGCCGGACGGCAAGTCGATCGCCTACCTGGGACCGGTCACGCCGGGCGGCGCGTACCAGCTCTGGACGGTCACGACGTCCACCGACCATCAGGTGCGAGACCTCACAAGAGATCTCGGCCTCGACTCAGGAGACGAAGAGTGAGGTTCAAAGCACGATCCGACACGCCGGACCTTCACAGCCAGCTCGAGTCGCTGCTCGACCAGGTGTGGAGATCAGAAGCTGATTGGCGATTGTGGGATCGCCTGGACGCCGCGGTGATGCAGGAGGACCTGCGTCTCATACGCGAAAAGAAGCGCGACATCCAGGAAGCTGCTTGATGCTGAGGCTCACCCTCGACACGCAATGAGGCCACGCTCCCCCCACCAGGCATCGCCTGGTGGGTCCGGTCGCACCGCGTTCGTGCTGTCCGGTGGCGGAAGCCTGGGCGCGGTTCAGGTCGGGATGCTGCAGGCGCTAGCCGAGTGCGACGTTCGGCCTCAGCTCTTGATCGGCACCTCCGTCGGTGCGGTCAACGCGGCCTGGATGGCAGGTTACCCCGGCGTCGAAGGGTCGCAAAAGCTTCGTGAGATCTGGCTGGCGTTGCGGCGTGGAGACGTCTTTCCGCTGAGCCCTTGGGATGGTGCCCGCGGGCTTCTCGGCCGCAGCAACCATGTCATCCCCAACCACAAGCTGCGCGCGCTGCTCGAGAGGCACATCCCTTATTCGCGCCTGGAAGATGCGATGGTGCCGCTGCACATCGTGACCACCGAGCTCAAGTCCGGCCGAGCGATGGTGCTTTCCTCGGGATCCGCCGTGCCCGCGCTTCTGGCCAGCACCGCGATTCCTGGAGTCTTCCCCCCGGTCACGATCGGCCGCCGGACCCTGGTCGACGGAGGCATCGCCAACCACACGCCGATCGCGGCGGCGATCGAGCTCGGGGCGTCGCGAATCTACGTCCTGCCAGTCGGTTACCCGTGGCTCAACCAGGAGCCCACCAACGCCCTCGGCATGGCGCTCCACGCTCTGGCTCGGTTCGTCGAGCAGAAGCTCGACGCCGAGGTGGAGTCGAACAGGTCGCTGGCCGATATCCACGTCCTCCCCGCGCTCGACCTGCCCCCGGTTTCGCCCGCCGACTTCAGCAGGACCAAGGAGCTGATCGAGAAGGGCTACACCTCAGCACTGCGGCATCTGCGCGCGGCGCCCGCCGGGACGAATGTCGAAGTGCCTCGTGAGGCCACCGAGGCCGCCAAGGGGCTCAAGCTCGACCCCTCCCCAGCCCGAGCCGCCTAGGCTTCTGGATCTACAGCGCCTTTCTGGCCCGTTCTCGCACCTGGTCGGGTAGGTCGCGCACCGCTTCCGGGATGGCGTCCTGAAGTCGTTCTACCAGGGTGCGCCGCCGGCTCCGTCGGTAGATGACCCAGCCCACGCCAACCGCCACGGACAGCGCCACCACGGCGCCCACGACCATCCCGGCACGTTGCAGGGTTTCTCTGTCCATCTGATCGATCTGGCTCTGGATGTCGGCGATCGAACGCTCGATCGTCTTCTGACGGGCTTTGACCTGGTTGCTTATCTCGTCGGCGATGGTGCTCATTCGACCTCCTAACGTGCTGCGGCGCCTTCCATGAGGAGAACGCGCGAACTTGAGAAATTCTGCGGCTCGAGTCAGTAGCCAGCACACCTGTCGCGTTGTCTAGATGAGGCGCCTGGGCCGCAAGGTCTGGGCGTCTCACCTGCTTCAAAGGAGGTCTGTGGAAATGAAGTGCGATGTTTGCGGCCAGGAGTTCGCCAATTCCGAAGAGGTGAAGGCTCACAAGGAGCGCGACCACCCGATCGGAGAGAACGGAGGCGAACCGGAGATGGCCCCGGAGCCGGTCGAGGAGCCTGAGGCACCCGAGCCGGTGATCCGGCCGGGGCCGGCCCGGTAACGCGTTAGTCGGGTCCAACTGGTCGGCGGCGCACGACGCGCCGCTGACCTTTTTTTGTCTCGTGAAACTCCCAGGTTCCTCACACTGAAGGCTTAGCCGCCCCCTCCAGGCTTGGCCCCGACGCTCGAGTTGAGCGATCTCAATGCCGGGAGGGCAAAACAGTGAATCGTTATCAGAAGACGTTGGCGGCGGCGGCGATCGCGGGGTCGATGCTTACAGGAGGTGTGGTCGGCGCGGTGCTTTACGGCACCACGACGCTCGCCGCGGCAGCTGCGACGACACCCACACCGACGCCGAGCGCGGCACAGGCCGGCAAGTTCGTGCCGAACGAGGACGCGACGCATGAGGCGGGCGAGAGCGCGGCTCGTGAGGCGCAGGAAAATGCGGGCCAGGTGCCCACGGTTCCGTAGCGGCACGATCCGCGCGAGCCTCTCTCCCTCCAGGGAGAGGGGCTCCGTCAGCCCGACTCGACTCTGTCACGGGAGAATTTGTCTCAGTGCGAACAGCACGTTGGCGGGTCGCTCCGCCAGGCGGCGCAAATACCAGGCGTACCACGCATCTCCATACGCGATCAGCACCTTCATGGCAAACCCGGCACGGGCGAGCTTGACCTGCTCATCGGTGCGAATGCCGTAAAGCATGTTGATCTCGATCTGCGAACGCTGCATATCCAGCGCTTCGCCAAACCGCCACACCTGTTCGATCAGCCGTACATCGTGCGTGCCCAGCACGAGCCGCAACCTCTTGCGTTTCACCTCGGTCATCACGAAGGCGCACAGTGCGAGGTAGTTGGCGTCGACGTCGTGCCTCGACCCGAACGCGATTTCCCGAGGCTCGGCATAGGCTCCCTTGACCAGCCTGATCGCAGGCTCTAGCGGCAGCAGACGTGCTACGTCGGCGGCGGTGCGATGCAGATAGGCCTGCAGGCAGATGCCGGTGTTGCGATGGCCGGCGCGTAACCTGACGTAAAGGTCGAGCGTCGCGTCGGTGTACGCGCTGCCCTCCATGTCAAGCCATACAAAGCTCGCCGACCTGGCCGCTGTGTCTGCCAGTCGCTCCAGGTTCGAGTACGCCGCAGCGGGATCGATGTCCAATCCGAGCTGCGTCGGCTTGACGGAGATCTCGGATCTGATGCCGGCGGACGCCGCGATGACCTCCTCGTAGTGCGCCACCGCGGCGGCCGGGAGCCCGCTGCTGAACTCCTCTCCCGGCATGAAGCGCTTGACCCCGCGGCGGGCGAAGCCCCAGCGCGGCACGTGAGAAGCCAGCCAGGCATGGCCCGCGAACCACAGGAGCAGTCGACGCATCTGGCTGCACCTTAATCGAGCGGCGAGTCCAGGCTAAGCCGGCTGGTTACCTCCCAGCGAACATTCGACGCTGCAGTACGACTCGGAGCCCCGGATCACCGCTCCAAACTCGACGGGGGCGGCGCAGCCGGCGCAGAAGGACTGCGGGGCCACCTCCTCCTCTCCCTGCACGAGCCGGAGCGGCCCTCCCAGCACACGCGGGACCGCGATGCCGCGTCGAAGAGCCGACTGTTCCACACGCTTGCGCGCCGAGGCTGGCAGATGAACGATCGCCATCGACAACCGACCTCCCCTACCTCCCGAATCTCCCACACACGCGGGCAAGCGACAGTATCCGCGTGGTGAAAAATCTGTCGCCGTACATGTGGACGATGCGTTCCTACTACGGCGAACCAAGAAGAAAGTGAGCGACGCCCGCTCCGCGCGGGCGCCCCCACCGCTGCTTTACTTCTTCAGCGTCCTACCAGTAGTACCAACGGCTGCCTTCGGCAGCGCGGACGAAGAAGCCCAGCACCCACAGGATCAGCCCGATGACGAGCAGAATCCAGAGGATGTGCAGCGCTGGTGCCACCAAACCGCCCCCACCAAGGAGCAACAGCAGCAGGATCAGAACGATCAACGCAACCACTCTTGATTACCTCCTTTCGAGCTGGTCATAGGCCAGCCGTGAATTTGATTGCCCCTACTTTGAAAACGCTTGCCGCCGGTTGGCGTACCTAGGCTTCGCCGCGCCTCACCGGCTCGATCTGGTTGCGGTGCGGCGGCTGGATGTCCGCGTCGTGCGCCGGCTTGACGTCCGGCTGGAGCTCCTCGCGGGCTTTCTGGACGTGCTCCGTGACGTGGCGCGCCTCGTCGTCTTCGGACGGCCCGTCTTGCCGCCTTTCAGCAGCCCTCGCCAACCCCTCGCGGTAACCACGACACCAAACTTCCGCGCCGCGGCTCGGATGCGCCTCCACGCGGAGTCGCGCTCGGCGTCTGAGACGCCTTCGACCTGATCGAAACGCGCGATCGCGTTGCGCACATGACGCGCGTCAGTGAGCGGCTCTTTCCGCTCCTTGGGGAACGCGAATGAGCCAGAACGCATGCGGTTCTCCTGTCGCGTGCTCAACCCAGACGACGTCTTCGGAATGCGGGCGCCACGAGCTCGTCGACTCTGGACGGTGCGAGCTCGAGCGATGTTTCGCCTCGCGGCGGCTTTCTGCTTTGCAGTTGCCATACGTCTTGCCTCCTTGCTTCAAATGGGCGCCTACTAGCGCAACGCCCAGCGGCCGGCTCCATACCTAGGACAAAGGCCGCGAGGGCCGGTCCTTCGGGACGCGGCCCTCCAGCTCCCTGAGGAGGGTCAGGGAGACTTGACTCAGGACTTCGCTACTTCGACGGAGACGCGGCGGGCGACGCGGCGGGAGATCCGCCCGTGCCCGTACCACCGCCCAGGCCCGGCTGCGTGGTCGGCGCCGGAGAAGTGACGGTCGGGTTTTGCGCCGGAGCCACCGGGCGGGCTCCGAACCAGTTCCACTGCGTGAAGCCGAAGAACAACAGGATCAGCACCAGCAGGGCAAGGATCGCCGCGGCAATGCCCGCACCTGCCCCCGCTCCGGTCGTGTCACCCGTCTCGACGACCTCAGAACCCGCGGGGCTCCAGTAGCGTCGAACGCTGTACCCACCGGCACCCAGAAGAACGGAGAGCACAAGGATGATGAGCAGGATGAACAGCAGAGTTCCCAAGTGCGCGAACCTCCTTTTGATCTGCGACCCAGTGCCCACTATGGCCAACGTTGCCGGCCTGGATCTCCAGGGCCGCTCATCTCGGTAACGCCCCAACCGGCTCGATTTACCGACTGCCAACTCCCTCCCCTCTGCATGGGGCGGGATTCGGTCCTAAAGCGACTTGATACGGCCCCGCCGGCGGACCACCCCGCCCGCGGCCGCGACCGCCACGACAAGCGCCAGCGCAACGCGCTGAAACATGGATCGCGGCGGCCTGCGCGCCGGCTGCTCCGTCGCCTCCCCCTGCTGCTCCTTCACCGCTTCGACGGGACTCTTGGTCTCACGCGCCTGCCGCATGGGACTGGCGATCAGACCATGCGTGTCGGGTTCCCCCATCCGGAACCGGTTGTAGACGGCGCCGAGCAGGATTAGCTCGCTGAGCAGGTAGAACCAGGTGGCGAGAAGGAAGAAGAGGCCGAACTGCGCGCCATATGTGTTGAACCTTCCCGCGATGCGTGCGTACAGGGGAAACGCCAGGGACAAGACTTCGATCAGCACGCCGGCGAGGAGCGCTCCCGGCAGAACATCGCTCAACGCGAAGGTGCGGTTGGGCACGAGGCGGTAAATCGCAACCAACAACGCGACCATCACGATGGAGCCCGTGACTATGCTGGTGATCCACTCGTACGGAAGAAATGCGGCCAACGCGTTGACACCGACGGTGATGACGATCGCCGCAATAAGCAGCACCATCATCACGAGGCCCATCAGCTTCTGACGCAGCAGGTCGCGTTGCCTCGTGCCAAAGATCTGGGTCAGCGCGAACTCCATGGTGCCAAAGATGCTGCTCGCGCTCCAGAGCAAGCCGCCAAGCGAGATGAATCCCAACCAGCCGGCCGATTGCTTGACGCCGCGCAGGGCGCTTTGCAGCTCAGGCTGAGCGCTGGAGGGGAACAGCTGGAGGACCAGCATCTGGAACCGTGACTCGGTGCCAGGATCGCGAATCGCCAGGCCGATGATCGACAGGGCGCCGAGAATCAACGGGAACATCGACATGAAACCCGCGAAGGCGAGCGCGAGAGCGTAGTTGCTTGCCTGGCTGTCGCCGAATGAAGCGACTACGCGAAACGGAACGGTTTTCTGCGCGCCCTCGACCAGCGATTGGATGCGTGCACGCAACAGATCAATGGTAGGCGGGAGCGACTCGGGGCCTGTCGCGGTCGACGTTCGGCGTGGTCACCCTCTCGATGACCGCGGTCGACGCCGTCCCGATGATCGCGGGAGCGACCTTGCGCAGGAAGCTCTGGAAAATTCCCGGCTCAGACTCGCTCTTTTCGTTGGCTGTAACTGTGACCGAAGGCACCTCCTTCTTGACGCGCGCGCCCAGCTCAACGAGAAGCTCGCGGAGCGACTCTGGAGACAGCTGCTCGAGGCGGTCCTTGAGACTCGGACGCTTCATACGGCGATACACGACGTAGCCGGCGACGCCGGCGGCCAGAACGCCGAGCGCGATTCCGGCGATTCGTCCGTAACGCACCGCGCTGGAGGCCGCGCGACCCTCGAGGACACCGAGGTTGCCGTCCATCCTGTCGCGGGTTTGCTTTATCTCCCGTTCGATCTGATCTGTCGCAGCGCCCATTCTTTGTTCTCCTTCAAGCTCTCGAGCGTCCTCGTGGGCAGGCCGACCTTGAACCTGGCGCTGCCGGCGACGGCCAGGACGATACCCAGCAAAACGTAGGCCGCCGCCCACACGAGCGCTGCCTGCCAGTGCCACGGCAGCAGGACCACCACCAGAGTCGGCACGGCCACCAACAGGCCGAGGATGAGCAGCAGGCCGCCCGTGGCGACCAGGCCGGCGGCGATACCGTTGCCGATCGCCATGTCTTTGATCTCCTGTTTGGCGAGGGCGATCTCGAGGCTGACCAGCCGCTGCGCGTCATGAATCACCGCAGCGGCGAGGTCGCCTGACTTGCCCGTGGGGGCGTTGGACTCGGCGGACTCACCTACAGTCGCGCGCACAACTCTTCGTTCTTGTCAACGCATCGCGTATTGGGCCTACGCGCGTGTCAGCCCGGCAAGCCGCGTGTCGCGACCTGGTATAGCAGCGCCGCGTCAGCGACCACCATCACCGCCACGGCAGCCCAGCCCACGACCTTGGTCGCGAGACCGTTGGCAAAGTCGCCCATCAGCTTTCTGCTCGACGTCACGACCAACATGAGCACGATGAGAACGGGCGCGATGATCCCGTCCAGCACCTGCGAGTAAAACAGGGCTTTGATGGGATCGATGGACGAGATCGCCAGCTCCATCGCGATCAGGAAAGCGATACCGATCACTACATAGAACTGCGGTGCGTTTTTTGGATTGCGTTCAAGTCCACGTCGCCAGCCGGCCAGGCCCGCCAAACCGAAGGCTGCGGATGCGGCCAGGATAGGGATGGCGAGCAACCCGGCGCCGATGATGCCTGCGGCGAACACCACGCTGGCGTAGTGACCCACCAACGGCTCCAGGGCGCGGGCCGCGTCTGCCGCCGTCTTGATTTTCGTGTCGTGCGCGAACAGGACCGCGCCCGTCGCCACGATGACGAAGAACGCGGTGAGGTTGGACCAGACCATGCCGATCGCAATGTCGACGTTGGAACGGCTGAGGCTCTGCACCCCGCGCTTCTCCTCGACCTCGCCGCTGCTCTGCCAAAAGAACAGGTATGGCGTGATCGTCGTCCCCAGCATGCCGACCGCCGCGATGAGGTAGTCGCCGGTGAAAGAGATGCGGGGAATCACCGTGTCACGAAGGACTTCGCCCCAGTTGGGTTTCGCGAGCACCGCGGCGACGACGTACAAACCCATGAAGCCGACCAGCCAGAGGAGGTATCTGCTGACCACCTTGTAGTCGAGAAAAATGGTGACCCACGCCATGAGCGCGGCCAGAGGAACGACCCAGTAGATGAACCTCACGCCGGTCAGGAGCTGGATGGCGGCTCCCATCGCGAGCAGGTCGGCGCCCATCGTGATGACATTGGCGATGACCATGAGCAGCACCGCAGGCGTCGCCACTCGCGCACCAAAGGTGGTTCGGAGCACCGTCGCGAGGTCGGTCTTGGTCACGATGGCGACCTTCGCCGACATCTCCTGGACGGCGACCAGCATGGGCGTCGAGATGAAGAGCAGCCAGTTCTGCGCGAAGCCCGCCGTCGCTCCGACTATCGAATAAGTCGCGATTCCCGCCGGGTCGTTGTCAGCGCCGCCGGAGATGACTCCCGGGCCGATCGACCGGAGGATATCGGCGAAACCAAGACGCTCACGGGTCGCGTCGCGAGCTGACACCCCGGCTCGCCTCGCGGTCTGCCCCCGCTGGATCTCCTCCATCTACTCGGTGGCCTTCTCGGCAAGGTGAGGCGGCGTGGCCACGGTCCACGTACTCCGTGTGTCCTCTTCCAGCAGCCGCCGGACGTCGAGGGCATCTGTTTCGTCCACCCGCAGGATGAGCAGCGCCTGGTTCTTCCGCAGGACCCTCTCGGCGTCTATGAGGAATTCCTCCGGCAGAAGCCCGCGTAGCCGGTGTTGCTCTCCCGCGCGGATGATCGCCTGCGCTTTTGGCGTCACCTGCGCGTGCTGCGTCACCAGGTCGCGCGCCAGCTCCGCCACCTCCGGCTCGGGGAACGCCGCCATCAGGGTCTGATCGAGGACGCCACGCCTTTCCCGTCGCACGACCACCGCGAGGGCGGAGGCATCGACCTCGTGACCAGTCTTCTGTTTGGCCTGGGCGATCAGCGCCTCCCGATCACGCCGCGAATCGACCTCCCCCGACATGACGATCCGGCCGTCCTTCAAACGGGCCTTCACACGTTCGCCATAGACCGGATGCGGTTCATCAGCCTCACCGGCGAGGACGCCGGTCCACCATGCGTCGACCAGCGCCGCGGCCGGCTCGTTCGGCTGTGGCGTCCGCGCCTTCCGGTTGGCCGGCGAGTTGGGGCGCCCCATGCATCAAGGCAACGCCACGCCGGCAACCTTTACCGGCCGTGTGCGTTTCCTCCACGTGGCCAGAAGGACGCCCGCTGTGCAGCCCTCGCTTCCGGAGACCATCGACCGGCGGCTTTATCGGATCATCCATGGCCTCCCCCATTCGGCTCTCGGCGACCGCTATGTGACGATCCTGTCCGACCTCGGTGAAGGCCTCGGCTGGGTCGCCGCGGGCGCTGGGATGGCATGGCTTGGGGGTCGCATGGGCAGGCGGGCCGGGCTCTCCGCCGCCGTGGCCTCGCTTGGGACCACATACCTCGTCCAGCGCATGGTCAAGCCTGTCTTCCGCCGGAAGCGGCCGTTTGTCGATCGCGACGTGGTCGTGGTCGGCATCCGCAGCATGGATGCGTCATTTCCTTCTGGGCACGCGGCGTCTTCATTCGCGGCGGCAACGGCGATCGCGGCGTTCTATCCGAGGTCGGCGCCGCTGGTGTTCGCGATTGCGACCGGCGTCGGGATCTCGAGGATTCACCTGGGCCACCACTTTCCAAGCGACGTCGCGGTCGGAGCGGCGATCGGGGTCGGGACCGGAAGCCTGGCCGCCTGGCTCCTCAAGAGCCCCAAGCTGCTGTGATTCGGAGCGCCCACGACAAATTTTGCGGCTTGGGTTGTGGTGGGGGGCCCAGCCATTGCTGGCCAAGCTCCCCCACACAGAAAACGGTTCAACGTTCCGGTGTACTGGTGCTTTCTGTCACTGCCGCGCACCACGAATCGTCAGCTGGGTTGTTGCAAGCCTCCGGTCTAGCCACCTTCGGCGCGGGGACGCTTGGGCGTGCCCGGATCGACCACCGGGGTCTCGATCGGCGCCGCCTCCATGGCGCCGGACGCCTGCAGCACGTGGCGGGCGCCGGCCGGGTTGTCCGTGAACACGTTCACCAGAGCACGCCCTGACTCCACCTCTTGCTCGTAGAACAGGCCGCGATCGCCGGCCGTCGCCATCCCGAGCAGCATGCCCGCAAGGGCGCCGCCGGCCGCGCCGGCGAAGGCTACGAAAAGGAAGGTGGCCAGCAGGTTCCCCGGAAGCAGTGGATGGAGGCCCGGCGCCAGGCCGGTTGCGACGGCTCCGACCACGGCGCCGAACAGCGTCCCGATGCCAATCCCGGCCGCGATCTTCCGGCCGTACCCGCCGGTCTGCACCCGGCGCGGAGTGACAATCTCAATATCACTTGAGCTGAACCCGGCACGCTCAAGTTCACGCAGCCCGGTTTCAGCTTCGGCGCGAGTTCGAAACAGGCCGACGACAGTTTCAGGCATGGTTTCCTCCTTCTTGAAATAACGTCTAGCCGCCGCGACCTGTGGCCGTTATCCTGTCTCGACCATGGCCATCCGCTCCGAGCTCACCGGCCTCACCGCAGCCCAGGTTCGGCGCATCTTGGACGGCCTTCCCCGATGTGATTACGACGTGGTTGTGAAGCCCCTCCGTTATCGCTGGGCGCCCCACCTCGCGGCACTCTGCGAGTTCGAAGAGCGCCGGATAGTGCTTCAGGTCCCGGTTCCTTTTCGTCCTTTCCGCGAGCCTGTGGTTTTTGCGGCCCAGCGCAAGCCGGGGCGTGGCATGCGATTCGTTTGGGTCTCGGAAACGGTCATGTTTCGCGGGCGGCGCGACGTCCTGCGGTTCCTTTACTGCCACGAATGGATGCACTGGTACCTACACGAGGTCCTGGGCAAGGGCTCCTCGGCGGAGACGGCATGCGACCGGTTCGCGCTGCGAAACTTCAGGCGCCGCTACGTGACGACCGACGACGCCGACGAGGCACTCAAGCGGCGCTCGTTGAAGGTACGCGCGTCGTTCTGAGGCCGGCGGCCTCGGCCAGCTCGGCGAATGTCACGGCATCCTTGAGTGCGTAGCCGCCGGTGTCGTTGTTGAAGTAGACATAGACGTCGGCGGTGCGGGGCCAGGTCTCCGCGATGCGAGACACCCACCGCCGCAAGACATCATGCTCATACCCGGGAGCGTGTGCTCCTTCGCCTTCGTGGAAACGCACGAATCCCCAGCCGGCCGTGCGCCATATCGGCTGCTTGCGACTTGGACTGTCCGCGAGGCAGAGTGCTGCGACGTGCCTTTCGAGAACCTTGCGAGTTTCAGGCGTGAACCAGGCTTCGTTTCGAAACTCGACCGCGACCTTCACCGACCGGCCCAGCGCCGAGATTGTTTCGTCAAGGCGCTCGACGTCAGCCATGAGGTTCGGCGGCAGCTGCAGCAGGATCGGTCCAAGTTTCGGACCAAGCCTTCGGGCGCGCTCCTTGAAGCGTTTCACGGGATCGGCGGGTTCGCGCAAGCGCTTGAGATGAGTGAGGTAGCGACTCATCTTCAGCGCGAAGACGAAGTCGGATGGAGTGTGCCGCCTCCATTGCTCGAACACGGATGCCTCGGGCAGCATGTAGAAGGTGTTGTTGACCTCGACCGTTTGAAAGCGCTCCGCGAAGTAGGGCAGCCACTCGCTTGGAGGCAGCTTGGCCGGGTAGAAGACACGCTTCCAGTGCGCGTACCGCCACCCAGACGTTCCGACGTACAGCACTCCTCTATGGAAACGCTTTGCGGACCACCATCTCTTATCAAGTTTCCTTGCCTCGTCGCGGTCATCGCTGTCGAAAACGGTGATGTCTGTTCGTCGTGAGAGATGAGCCCATGAACAAGGGCACCACCTCAAAAGGAGAGCAGGACATGTCGAATTTCGTACTCGTGTACTCGGGAGGCAGCGCCGGCGCGACCGACGCCGAGCGCAAGCAGGTCATGGACGCCTGGGGCGGATGGTTTGGCAAGCTGGGAGACAAGATCGTGGACCCGGGCAACCCGTTCAGTGGCCACGCCAAGAACATCTCGAACGGCGCGGTTCACGACGGGGCGATCGGCGCCCCAGCCACCGGCTACTCGATCCTCAAGGCGGATTCTCTGAGCGCCGCGGCCGACCTCGCCAAGGGTTGCCCCGTGCTGCAGTCGGGCGGCAAGATCACCGTCTACGAAGTCACACCGATGTAGTCGAGGGGAGGGGGCGCCGAGCGCCCTCTCCTCCAGGGCCTATTCGAGTCCGGTCAGGATGACCCGCTTGCTGCTGATCAAGCGGCCGCGCGTCCGCGAGCGGTAGGTGCCGGATGTCGGTGCCACGTCCGAGTAATCGCCGCCCACCGCGACAGTCAGGTAACCGAGGCCTCCCCTGCTGGCGTGCGTGGGGTCAAAGGTCCAGGCGATGGAGTCGCCCGTGCCGTCGTTGGCCGGCAGCAGCACCTCCACCCAGGCATGCGATCCGCCCTGGCCGAGGAGATGCCCGGAGACGTAGCGTGACGGAAGCCCGCTGGCGCGGCAAGCCGCCAGCATGATGTGGGCGTAGTCCTGGCAGACGCCATGGCCCATGGCCAGCGCCTCCGCCGCCGTAGTCGCCACATCGGTCACGCCGTGCTTGTAGGTCATCGACTGGTACACCCAGTCGTTGATCTTGTCG